>CAZARO010000050.1:0-12117 GCA_964487165.1 uncultured Solibacteraceae bacterium
CGCAGATTTTCAGAATCATGCCGCCACCAGTTGCCGGAGCGCCGCGGCCGGGTCGGTCGACTTCATCAGGTGCTCGCCCACCAGAAACGCCTTGTACCCGGCGGCGCGCAGGCGAGCGATATCGGCGGCCTCGTGGATCCCGCTTTCGCTGATGCGCACCACGCCCGTAGGGATATGCTCCGCCAGTTGCAAAGAAGTATCGAGCGTAACCTCGAAGGTGCTGAGGTTGCGATTGTTGACTCCGATAATCCCGGCTCCGGATGCGATGGCCGCGTCCAACTCGGCGCGGTTGTGAACCTCGACCAGCGCGGCCATGGCGTATCGCGCCGCCTGCTCGCGAAAGTCGCGCAGTTCGCGCTCGCTGAGGATGGCCGCGATCAGCAGGATAGCGTCCGCGCCGTGTGCCGCCGCTTCCACGATGTGGGCCGTTGCAATGGTAAAATCTTTCCGCAAAATGGGCAGATCGACAGCCGAGCGCACGGCTTCCAGATGGGCCAGGCTGCCCTGGAAGAAGCTCTCGTCGGTGAGCACGGAGATGGCGGCCGCACCTCCGTCGCGGTATTCGGCGGCGATGCGCGCGGGGTCGAAATCGGCGCACAGCACGCCCTTGCTGGGGGAAGCTTTCTTGACTTCGGCAATCACTGCGGGCACGTGCGCGCACAGCGCCGCGCGAAAATCGCGGCGGCTGGCGCGGCGCGAATCGGCCTGGCGCTCCCATTGGTCCAAACGGTGCGCCCCGTGCGCCAGCTCCTCACGTTTCCTGGCGACAATACGGGCAAGGATATCTGGAATGGTGTCAGTCAAAGGTTGAATCTTTATGGTATCAGGCCGGGCGGCGCGGCTGAATCTCCCATAAATATGGGAGAATGGAAGCTGGATGAAAACCACCCTCGAAATTCCGGATGCACTTTTTCGCCGCGCCAAGTCGGCTGCGGCGGAACAGGGAATTCCTTTGCGGGCGCTGGTAACCGAGGCGCTAGCCGAGAAATTGCGCGCCGGGGCGCGCGAGGATAAACCCTGGATGAAGAGCTTCGGCAAACTGCGCGGCTTGCACAAAGAAACCACGCGCATCAATCGAATCATCCAGACGGAATTCGGCCAGATCGAGCCTGAGGACTGGCGTTGATTCTCGACACCAACGCCCTGTCCGCGTTGGCCGACGGCGATGGCGCGCTGGAGCCGGTTGTGCGGCAAGCCACGGAGATTGCTATCCCGGTTATTGTCCTGGGCGAGTACCAATTTGGCATCCGGCGGTCGCGGAACCGCAAACTGTACGAACGGTGGCTAGCGGAAATAACCGCGGCCTCCCGGGTATTGGTGGTTGACGATAGTACCGCCGGAGTGTACGCCGAGGTCCGTGACGAGCTGAAACACAGCGGGCGCCCGATACCATCTAACGACCTGTGGATCGCTGCCCTGGTGCGGCAGTATGGCTTGCCGCTGGTCAGCCGCGACGGTCACTTCGACTTCGTTGCCGGCCTGAAGCGAATCGGCTGGTAAGCCAGCCACCCCTGAGGCGTCAGCGTCTTTTTGCGGTGCCGTCTGCAGCCAGCGCGCTGAAGATAGCGTTCACTTCGCCCGGCCGCGCGGCATCGTTCGCGAAGGTGAAGGTGCCGTGTTCGCGCATTTCGCGCGCGGCACGCAGAAACGCTCCCAGAGCCGCGCGGCAGAGCGCGCTGCCTACGCTCACGCGCCGCACTCCCATGCCGGATAGCTCTTCGAGAGTGAGTTGGACTCCCTGCAGTCCCATCACTACGTTCACCGGCCGGTCCACCGAGCTTACTACCGCGGCGATGTCGTCCTTCGCGGCAAGGCCCGGCGCGTAGAGCACATCTGCTCCGGCCTCTTGATAGGCCTGCAGCCGCGCGATGGTGTCTTTCAGGTCGGGCCTTCCGTGGAGGTAGTTTTCGGCGCGTCCCGTCAGCGTGAAGATGAAGGGCAGGGCGCGCGCCGCTTCCGCCGCGGCGCGGACTCTCTCCGCCGCCTGCTCCTTGCCGTAGATGGGGCGATCCGAGTGGCTGGTGGTGTCCTCGATGGAACCGCCGACGGCGCCCGCGGTCGCCGCCAGCACGATGGTTTCCGCCACCGCTTCCGGCGAGTCGTCGAAGCCGTTCTCCAGGTCGGCGCTCACGGGGAGATCGGTGGCTTGTGCGATCTCCTCTATGTGCCTCATGGTTTCTTCGCGGCCGATGGTATTGTCCGGCCGCCCCACGGAGAAAGCGTATCCCATGCTGGTGGTGGCCAGCGCCTCGAAACCCAGGTGCGCCAGCAGGCGCGCGGTCCCGGCGTCCCAAGGGTTGGGAATGAGGAAAGCGGCCTGGCGCCAGTGGAGCGCGCGGAAGGCCCGTCCTTTTTCAGCTTGCGTCAGCATGGAATGCCAAATGTACCATCCACCGCCTCCACGAAGTTGCGCTCTTCGCGCAAGATCAGGCGCTTGCTGCGAGCCATCTGGAAATTCTCGCGCGCTTCCGGGTCGCACCGCAGGCGCTCGCGGTATTTCTCATACGAGGCCAGGCTGTCGAACGCGATCAGCCCCCAGGCGATGTCGTTGGTTCCCTCGTGCGGCAGGAAATACCCCACCAGGCGTCCTCCGCATCGCGGAATGATGCGGCCCCAATTCTCGGCGTACTGGCGGAATTCGTCCCGTTGAAACGGGTCGATGCGGTAGCGGATCACGCAGGTAATCGTCATGTGTGCAATATACTGCTTGCCCGTAATCGACACTTCGTTTAGCATCAAAGTATGGATGCGGAACAGACGGACGGCGCGGCCGCCGGGATCGCGGCAGCCATCGGCGAGCCGGCGCGGGCGCGCATGCTGTATTGCCTGATGGACAACCACGCCCGCACCAGCACGGAGCTCGCGGTGGTGGCGGAAGTAAGCCCGTCGACGGCCAGCGCTCATCTCAACCGGTTGAAGGCCGAGGGCCTGGTGAAAGTGCTGGTCCAGGGCAAGCATCGCTACTACAGCCTGCAAGGTCCCGCGGTGGCCCGCGTTCTCGAAGGGTTGAGCGTGCTGGCAGGCGGTTCGCGCCATAGGTTCGTACCCCATACGCCCAGCCGCCTGCGCGCCGCGCGGACGTGTTACGACCACATCGCCGGCACCCTCGGCGTTCTGCTCCACGACCGCATGGAAGCGTCCGGCTGGCTGTCCCATTCGTACGACCTCACGCCCGCCGGAATTCAGGCGTTCGAGAAACTCGGTGTCGACATTGCGGAGACCCGCCGGTTGCACCGCCGGTTCGCTTTCGGCTGCCTGGATTGGAGCGAGCGGCGGTCGCATCTGGGCGGCGCGCTGGGGGCGGCGCTGCTCCAACTGGCGCTGCGGAAAAGGTGGGTGACCCAGGAACTGGATAGCCGGGCGCTCAGCGTTACCAGTCTCGGGCGGCGCGAATTGCGGGCCCGATTCGGGCTGATATCATGAAGACGTGGCAAGCATTACCATACGGCGGCTGGACGACAGCGTAAAGGCCAAACTGCGGGTACGCGCCGCCAGTCACGGCAGGTCCATGGAGGAAGAGGCACGGGAAATCCTGAAGGCCGGACTGGGAGAGAAGGACGCGCCGAAACTGAACCTCGCTGCGGCGATCCGGCGGCGCATCGAGCCGCTGGGCGGGGTGGAACTTAAAATCCTGCCGCGCCAACCGATGCGACCGCCTCCGAAGTTCGACGAGTGATCATCCTCGACACGAATGTGGTGTCGGAAGGGCTCAAGCCCTTGCCCTCCGGCACCGTCTTGGGTTGGCTTGCTGCCCAGATCCCCTCGGAGGTGTTCACCACAACAATCACCTTGGCGGAGGTCTTGTATGGCGTGGAAGCCCTGCCACAGGGGAAACGCCGGACGCGACTGTTCGGGGCAATCGAAAGAATCTTTGCCCTGGATTTTGCGGGCCGAATCCTGCCGTTCGACGAGGACGCCGCGCGCATGTTCGCGATAATTGTCGCGTCGCGGGACGCAGCCGGCCGGCCAATTCCGCCTCTCGATGCCATGATCGCCGCGATTGCCCGCACCCATCGCGCGACGGTGGCGACCCGCAACACAGCCGATTTCGAGGACTGCGGCATACCGCTCATCGACCCTTGGAACTACCGCAAGCCTTAACGCAGCCACACGCTGCCACCGGCCTTCATGCCTTCTACATTGCTATCATCTGAATTGAAGAATTTTCCATCGCGCCAATGAAAGGCGAACGCGCCATTGCCACCTACCGCCGCCTGCGCGAGCAGGCGTTGTGGAGGCTCCTCGCCGCCGATAACGGCCCCATCGTCATCGGTCTGCTCGAAACCCACCTGCTTGAAGGCGCGCGCAGCCAGCCGGCGTCGGTCCTCTATGAGCGCCTGGGCAAGTCGATCGAAGATCTCCGCGGCCAGGGTCACCACCTGCCGCAAACCGCGCAGTTGTACGTCGCCGATTGGCTGGCCGCGGGCTACATCGAGCGCCGCTTCCCTCCCGGCGCCAGCGAGGAGGAGTACGAACTGTCGTCGGCCGCCGAGGGCGCCATCCGCTTCGTCTCTTCGCTGGCCGCGCCGCGCACCACCGCTACCGAAAGCCGCCTGGCGGTGGTGATGCAGCAACTGGTCCGCCTGGCCGAGCAGACCGATACCAACCCCGAGACCCGCATCGCCGCCCTAGCCGCCGAGCGCGCTCGCATCGACGCGCAAATCGACGCCATCCGCGGCGGCCGCATGCCGTCGCTCGAGGGTCCACGCGCTCTCGAACGCGTGCGCGAGATTATCGCCCTGGCTGACGGCCTGGCGGGCGATTTCCGCCGCGTGCGCGACCAGTTCGAGGCCCTCAATCGCGACTTGCGCGAGCGCATCATGGACGAAGAATCGAGCCGCGGCGAGGTGCTCGAACAGCTCTTCGCCGGCGCCGACCTGATCGCCGACAGCGAGGCCGGCCGCACCTTTTCGGCCTTCTGGCGGCTGCTCGTCGATCCCGAACAATCCGCCGCGCTGGAACAGGCCATCGACAGCGTCCTCTCGCGCGCCTTCGCCGGCACGCTGGATGCGCGCGAGCGCCGTTTTCTGCTGCGCCTCACGCGCACCCTGCTCGAGCAGGGAGGCATGGTCCACGAAGTGCTGCAGAGCCTGGCGCGCAGCCTCCGGAATTTCGTGCAGAGCCGCGAGTACCTGGAGCAGCGGCGCGTCAACCAGGTGCTGCGCGAGGCGCAACGCGCATCGCTGGCCCTCAAGGACAAGGTCAAGGCCGCCGAAATGCTCGCCTTCACGCTGGAATTGAGCAGCAGCCGCCTGCGCTCGTTCGCGCAGTGGGCGCTCTTCGACCCCGCCGCGCAAGCGCCTGGTGGAGGCATGGTGGATGGCGATGCCGCGCTCATCGATCTCGACGGCGTGGGCGATCTGGTGGCCCAATCGGAGATCGATTTCCGGGCGCTGAAGGCCAACATCCGCGCCGTGCTGGAAGTCCATTCGCAAGCCTCCATCGGCGACGTGCTGAGCCGGTTCCCGGCGGCGCAGGGGCTGGGCAGCGTGGTCGGTTATATGGCGCTGGGCGCGCGCCACGGCCTGCGCGGGGACCGCAGCGAGAACGTTGAATGGCAGGGTATGGATGACGAGTGGCGCAGCGCGCGCATTCCCACCATCTATTTTCTGCGAGAGCGGGTGCATGAGCTTGCCTGAGGAAGAAGTAGTTTCGACACCCGCGTCCGCCAACCTGTATCCCGGCGACACCGGCGAACTGCCCTGGGAGACGCGCCGCGCGCTGGTGCAACTGCTGGCCGGTCCTTCGCTCGAAGCGCGCCGCCATCCCAAGCTCTGGCCGGTGCTGGTGCGCGATGAGGCGGTCATCCGGCGCCGCCTGGCGGAGCTCTTTCTGGAACTGGTGATGGATGTCGACCTGAAGGTCGCGTTCACGCGCCAGGCCGACGTGGGCGACGTGGATTCGCCCATTCTGCTGCGCCGCTCGCCGCTCACGTTTCTCGATTCCATCCTGCTGCTCTATTTGCGCCAATGTCTGACGCAGGCCGATGCCCGCGGCGAGCGCGCGGTGGTTGCGGCCGACGAGATCCAGGAGCATTTGAGCCTCTATCAAGCCGCTGCCAGCACCGATCGCGCGGGGTTCGCCAAGCGGGTCCACGCCTCCATTGAGAAGCTCAAGAAGAGCAACATGCTGCAGAAAATTCGCTCCAGCGAAGATCGCTTCGAGGTGTCGCCCACGTTGAAACTGCTGTTTTCGGCCGAAGAGATTCAGGCGCTCACAACGCTCTTCGAGCGCATGGCCGCGGGCGAAACCGTGGCCGCGCCGGCCCTCGATACGGACGATGAGGACAGCCAATGAGCGGCCTCCTGTTTGGCGCCGATCAGTTTCGCATGCGCCGCCTGCAGGTGTTCCATTGGGGCACTTTTACGGGGCTGCACGATATCCCCATCGCGGAACGCGGCTTTCTTTTCGTGGGCCCTTCCGGCGCCGGCAAGACCACCCTTCTGGACGCCATTGCGACGCTCCTGACGCCGCCGCGCTGGACGGATTCCAACGCCGCCGCGCGCGAGGCCGACCGCAGCGGCCGCGACCGCAACCTGGTGAGCTATGTGCGCGGAGCCTGGGCCGAACAAAAAGACGACGAGTCGGGCGAAATCGCCACCCGCTACCTGCGCACCGGCACCACCTGGTCGGCGCTGGCCCTGACGTTTTCCAATTCCGCCGGCAACACGGTGGTGCTGGCGCAATTGTTCTGGCTGCGCGGGGCCGCCCATGGCGCTACCGACATCCGCCGCCACTATCTGATTTTCGAGCGGCCTTTCGATCTGCACGAACTCAGGGATTTCGATCTCGACATCCGCAAATTGAAACACGCCCAACCCGACGCCTTCGCGCGCGACGAATTCCGCCCCTACCAGGAGCGCTTCATGCGCCTGTTGGGCATTGAGAGCGAACTGGCTCTGAAGCTGCTGCACAAGACGCAATCCGCCAAGAATCTGGGCGACCTGAATTCTTTTCTGCGCGATTTCATGCTCGATCGCCCCGAAACGTTCGACGCGGCGGAGCGCCTGGTGAACGAATTCGGCGAGTTGAACGCCGCGCACCAGGCGGTGGTGACGGCCCGCGAGCAGGTGCAGACTCTCGCGCCCGCGCGTCAGCAGCACGGCGAACTGCAGGAGCTCATCCGGCAACAGCGCCATTGGAAGGAAGTGCGCGACGGAGTCGACGGATACCGCGAGACGTGCCGGCTGGCGCTGCTCAAGGCGCGCATCGATGAACTGCGGGTGGAGATCGAAGGGCTGGAGGGTGAGGCGCAGCGTAAGCGCGCGGCGCTGGATAACGAGCGCGCCGGCCTGGAGGATCTGGAGCGGCAGCACCGCGAGCTGGGCGGCGAGAGAATCGAACGGCTGGAGGCCGAGCGCACCGCGATCGAGAAGACGCGCGACGAAGCGCTGCGCAAACGCGGGCGCGTGGAAGCGGCCTGCCGCAAGCTCGATTGGGCGCTTCCCCATACGCCGCACGCCTTCGCGGAGCTCACCGCGCAGGCGCGGGGTGAAGTGGAAGACTGGCAGCGGCAGCGCAGCCGCCTGCAGGAGCAGCAATTCGCCCTGGTGAACCAGCGGGCCGAAAAGGAAAAGGAGTTCACTGAGACTACCGCCGAAGTGCGTGCGCTGCGCCGCCAGCCTTCCAATATTCCCGCGCACATGCTCGATCTGCGGGCGCGCGTGGCGCAGGAAGTGGGGCTCTCGGAAACGGCCCTGCCATTCGCCGGCGAGTGGATCGAGGTGGAGGCGGGCGAGGCCGCGTGGCAGGGCGCCATCGAACGCGTTCTGCGCGGGCTGGCGCTCTCCGTGATGGTGGAGGAGCGTTATTACGCGCGCGTTTCCACTTTCGTCAACGAAGCGCACTTAGGCGGACGGCTGGTATACCATCGCGTGGGCCGCCCGGAAGAGACTGGCGCGCGTCCCATGCCGCCGAATTCGCTGTGGCACAAACTGCGCATCAAGGCGGGCAATTTCACGCCCTGGCTGGATGCCGAAATCAAGCAGCGCTTCGATTATGTCTGCGCCGATTCGCTGCAGGCGTTTCGCAGCGCCGATAAAGCCGTCACGCGCGAGGGCCAGATTCGCCACGGCAAAAGCCGCCACGAAAAAGACGACCGCTTTCGCGTGGACGATCGGCGCCAGTGGGTTCTGGGCTTCGACAATCGCGAAAAGCTGGCGCTGTTCGAACGGCGCGCGCAGGAAGTGGCCGACGAAATCGCCGCCTTGCAGAGCGCCATCGCCGGGTTGACCGAGTTGGACGAAAAACGCGCCGGCCGCGCGCTGGTCTGCCAGGAACTGGCCAACATCGAGTGGCACGAGATCGACGTGGTCCCGCTGGCGGAACGCATCGCCGCCATCGAGCGGAGTTTGCACGAGGCGCGCGAGGGCAACACCGCCTTGCAGGAAATCGGCAGGCGCATCGAGAGCCACCGGCAGCGCGTCGCCAAGGCGGATGACGCGGTCATCGCCGTGCGCGCTAAGATCCAGGCTCGCCAGGAAGAGACCCGCGATCGCGAGAAGCGCCTCCGCCTGCTGGGCGCGGAGCCGGCCCTCACCGTGGTGACGCCGGTGCAGAGCGCCGAGCTCTCGGCGCGTTTCGGCGCACAGAACGAAACCCTGACTCTCGAAAATCTCGACAAGCTCTCGCAGCGCGTGGAGCGCGCCCTGGCCGCGGAACTCGAAGCTATGGCCGACCGGCACGGCAAACTGGTGCGCGCCATCGAAGACCGCTTCGCCGAGTTCCGCCGCCGCTGGCCTATGGACGCCGGCGACATGGATGCCACCGTCGGCTCCGCGTCCGACTACCTGGCCCGCCTGAAACGTCTTGAGACCGACGGCCTGCCGGCGCACGAGCAGCGATTCTTCGACCTGCTGCGCAACCAGAGCCATCAGAACCTGGCGGCGCTTTCCACTTATTTGAACCAGGCGCGCAAAACCATTCTCGACCGCATGGAACTGGTCAACGAGAGCCTCAGCAAAGCGCCGTTCGACACCGGCACCTTCCTGCATATCGACGCCAGCGACCGGCAGCTTGAAGACGTGCGCGAGTTCCGCCAAAGAATCCACGAAGCGCTCAGCCACGCCTGGACCGACGACCGGCTGGAGGCCGAAGCGCGCTTCCTCACGCTGCGCGGCCTGGTGGAGCGCCTGGCCAGCCAGGAGGCCGAGCAGCGCCGTTGGCGCGAAACCGTGCTCGACGTGCGCCTGCACGTGGAATTCATCGCGCGCGAGGTGGACCAGGAAGGCCGCGAGATCGAAGTGTATCGCAGCGGCGCGGGCAAGTCCGGCGGGCAGCGGCAGAAGCTGGCTACCACCTGCCTGGCGGCCGCGCTGCGCTATCAATTGGGCGGCGCGGAACACGGCGCGCCGGCGTACGCGCCGGTGGTGCTGGACGAGGCTTTCGACAAGGCCGACAACGAATTCACCGCGCTGGCCATGAACATTTTCGCCAGTTTCGGATTTCAGATGATTGTCGCCACGCCGCTCAAATCGGTGATGACGCTGGAGCCGTTCATCGGCGGCGCTTGTTTCGTCCACATCAGCGAGCGGCGCAACTCCACCGTGCTGAATATCGAGTACGATCAGTCGCGCCAGCGCTTGAAGTTGCCTGAGGCGGCGCGCGTCGAAAATGCTACTCCCTGAAGCTGTTCGCGAAACGCTGGTGCGGCGGTACCGCGCGCGGCGCTGCGCCTGGCTGGCCGGCGAGGGCCAATGGCCGCTGGCGATTTCGCTGGGACTTCCCAGCGAGCAGGAAGTGCAACGGCAGCCCGATGCGGTCCGCGCGTGGGCCGCGGCATGGCGGCAGGAAGCCGGCGAACTGATATGGGTCGAGCGGCACCTTCGATCGCTCGGCACGCAGAGCCTGCCGCAGAAGCTCCTGTTCCGCGATGCGTCACAGGTGGCCGCGTGGATCGGCGAGAGCCCGGGCTGGCAGCGCGCGCACGATCGCTATTTGCGCCTGGGCGCGCGATGGCCGCGATTCGCGCGCTACTTCGATGTCCTTGCCGATTACCCCGATGCCGATATCGACCGCCTGGAAGCGCTGCTCGATTGGCTCGACCGCAACCCGGCATCCAACCTCTATCCCCGCCAGTTGCCCATCGCCGGGCTGGACACCAAGTGGCTGGAACCGCGCCTGTCGCTGGTGGCCGATCTGCGCGGCGGCGCCGATGCGGGCTTGCGCCCACTGCCGTATCTGGTGCGCTGCGCGATCCTCGACGAAGGCCTGCGCCGCCACGTCGGCGGACTGAGCGACGTCGCGGCGCGCCTGGAAGATCTCGCGGCGCTCGATTTGCCGGCGGAGCGCGTGTACATCGTCGAGAATCTGCAAACCGGCCTCGCTTTTGGCGACGAAGCGGGCGCGGTGGTCTTTATGGGGCTCGGTTACGGAGTGGGTTCGCTGGCGCGTTTGCCGTGGGTGGCGCGTGCCCGCTGCATCTACTGGGGCGACCTGGATACCCACGGCTTCGCCATTCTCGACCGCGCCCGCGCTTCGCTGCCGGGCCTGGAGTCGGCGCTTATGGACGAAGAAACGCTGCTCGAGTTCCGCGATCTGTGGGTCAACGAGAGGGAACAAAACGCCGCCGCTGTGCTTCCCACGCTCAGTCCCACGGAAGCAGTGGTGTATCGCGGATTGAAGGAGCAGCGGTGGGGCGTCAACGTGCGGTTGGAACAGGAACGCATTCCGTGGAGCTTCGCCGCGCCGCGGCTCGCTGGCCGGCCTTGAGTCAGCGCGGTGCTCTTACTGGCCCTCCAGGCGGTGCCCGCAGGCCAACTGATTGATGAAGTTCCCGGCTTCAGCCATCAGTGCAGTGAGCGTTTCGATTCGCTCGTCTGCTCTGACTTGGGCGTGGGCCATGAGTTCGACGGTCTGTGTGAGTGCTTCGAGGCGCTCGTCTATAGTCATGCCTGTAGCCCCCGATTATCTCACCTGCAGCTTCGCCGTCTTTCGCGGGCTGAAGCCCGCGCCACCGAGATGTGACGATCCGCCTGGTGGGGTGGGCTTCAGCCCGCCAGATAGGCAGCAATGGCCAATCGACGAGCGAGCAGCCATCGGACATCCGCTGTAACGTTTGCCCCTGCGAGAAGCATCTATTGTAAAACCGGGAAGGCCGCTCGCGGCGCGTGCGAGTGCCCAGAAAAAGGAACTAAACGCCCTCTGGAAGAGAACTTAAAGGCAGAACCTTCTGATGCGTTTTCTTACACTTGCCATCTCCCTGCTAGCCCCGGGACTACTCTTTGCGGTGGAGCACAGCGGCACGGTCCGGGCAGCCGATCAGTTTATCCCCGGCGCCACCGTTACCGCCCGGCAAGGCGGCGCCAAGGTGGTCACTTACACCGACCAAAATGGCCGCTATTACCTGGACCTGACTCCCGGCGAGTGGGAAATCGAAATCAGCATGTTCGGTTTCAAGACGCTGACCTCATCGATTACCGTTCGGGACCAGTTCACCAAACGCGATTGGACATTGGAAATGCCCCGTCCCGGAGAACCCGAGGAGCCCGCCAAGCCAACCGCCGCCGAGGCCAAGAAACCCAACGCCGCACCAACTGTCGCACCCGCCGTGACACCGGCTGCAACGCCTGCCGCTCCGGCAGCGACGCCCTCCGCGCAAGCGGCGCGCAGCGGCCGAATGGGTGGCCGGTACGGCCAGGGGCAGGCAGGCCGAGGAGGCGGAGGCCGCGGCAATCCGCAGCAAACCGGACAACCCACATTTCAAAATGCGGACGTGACGGCCACCGATGCCGGTACCCAGGCGCTTGCCATGGCAGGAACCGACACGGCTCCGGAGGCCGCCGGTGCCGATACCAACGACGCCTTCATGGTGACTGGCACCACCAGCGGCGGGCTGGGTGCCGCGTCGGACGAGCAGCAAATGCGCATGCAGATGGCCGGCCGTGGGGGTGGATTTGGCGGTCCCGGCGGCGGGCTGACGACACTGGGCGCGAGCCTGGGAGCCAACGGTGTCGATCCTTTCGGCATGGGCGGATTCGGCGCCGCGGGTGCTGACGCGGGATTCGGCTTGGATGCCGGCGGCGGATTCGGACTCGGCGGGGGCTTTGGCGGTCCCGGCGGTGGCCCCGGTGGCGGCCCCGGCGGCGGAGGAGGCGGCGGCCGGGGCGGCGGTGGTGG
>CAZARO010000051.1:0-12092 GCA_964487165.1 uncultured Solibacteraceae bacterium
AGTCCTCCAGGTGCGCGTCCCACTTACCTTCGGCGTACAGAAGCGTCTGGTTCCCTTGCGCCCAAAGCGCTTCGACGATGGGTTTGAGGGTGGGCCAATAGATCGAGCGGAAGTGCCGCTTAGAAATAAACGGCGTACACCCGCGGTGCATCCAGATGGGAATGGGAATGCGGCCCTGCGGATCTGCCCCGGTTAGCGCCAGGTAGCCCAGATGCGGCATGAGGGCCTCGCACGCCTGTTGTACTTTCTCGGGAATCTCCATCAGGTCGTAGGCCAGCGCCAGGTAGCCACGCAGTTTGTCGCCCAGAATGTCGAGCGGCGCTTTCAACATGCCGCAGATCGCCGATACCGTCCCGCACTCGGTGCGCATGCGCTCGATTTGCGGGCCGAAGGCGTGGAAGTAATCGAGCATCGCCATGCCTCCCTTCACGAAGGAGAGGTTGTTGCGGTAGGTGACGGGGCAGCCCTTAGCGACGGCCTCGCCGTTCACGCGCGGCAGCCAGGTCTCGTAGAGGAAGCGCGTGGGATCGTCAATCAGCTCGTCATATTCTTCGCGCTTCATGAAGGCCTGGTCTTCGGCGGGCTCGCGGTACTGGAACGTCACGTCCGGCCCGACGTCGATTCCCGGCACGCCGTAGTAGCGCAGTCCGATGGCCTGAGTGAGCCCGGTCCACACATAGACCATGTTAGGGACAGCCGCGTCCCAATCGAAATCGCGGCAGCAGCGGACGACGGCCTCGAAGGCCATGCGGTAATCATGCGTCACCTGCTGGCAGGTGAAGCCGGCGTATTTTGCCGTTACCTCGGCGGCGAAGGGGCGAATGGGCACGCGGTCAGGTTGGCCATTTCGCATCGCTGTAACATAGCGGCTCAATCTTTGCTCATACAGCGCTTCCCTATCGTCCGGCATACGCATCACCCGAGTTTCTGCACTCCGCCTCCGCGCGAGAAAAATCTGCCGCGCAAGCTGCGGGCCTTCGCTGAACTCTCGCGAGCGGAGAGCCGGCGACTTCGTCGGGGAGCACCACTACGAATATCGCCCCGGTAGAGGACGGAGTCAACTTCAGTGGGGCAGATCGGAAATCTGCGGCCGATTGGTAATCGGCCTTCCGATGCAATATGCGCACCCCGCTGCAGGCCGAGTGCCACTCGGCCGCAGAATGCCTTTCTGCCCCACAGCACTACTTCACTGAAATTCGCGGAACGTTGGCGTCGTTGAGCTGCTTCTCGATGGCCGGCACAGTTGATTTCAGCAGCGTGTCGAGCGCGGCGGATTGCTTGGCGAAATCCTTTTGCAAATCGTCGAGCTCGTCGCGCTGGGTGATGGTGGGACGAAACGGCGACCCGCTGATCTGGCCGAACAACTGCGTGACGCTGCGATTGATGCGCGCCATCTCCGTCTTCACCGTGTTCGATTCCTTTAACGCCGCGGCGAGCGCGTCTTTGACCGGCTGGGGCGCGTCCGGAACGCCCTTCGAGAGCGCGTCGAGCTGCGTATCGAGCGAATCGGCCCGCGTATTGGCCGGCTCCGTCCGGGCTTGCAGCGCCATCACGGAGGTAATGACGCCCCGGCGGTTTTCGATGTCGTCACTCGAGACCGTCACGTCCGGGTCGGGATCGACGTGCACCGGGGTGGTGAATTCCTGGCCGTTTACGGTGAGACGGGCGACGTAATCGCCGGGGTCGACCAGGGCGCTGTTCGCTCCGCCGCGGCCGCCGGCGGTGCCCGCTCCGCCTGGCGCTGCTCCCGCTGGATTCGGTTCCGCGACTGCCTCGCCTCCCCGGCCGCCGCGCCCTCCACCCCTTCCGCCGCGACCCGGCGTCACCAGCGGCTTGCCGCGCAGGTCCCACTGCACGCGATTGATCCCCTTTTCTTTCGTCGGTGTCAGATCGCGAACCACGGCGCCGCTCTTATCGAGAATCGCCAGCTTGATGTCGTTGGGCGCGGCCGCCTTGAGGTAATAGCTGATGGCCGAGCCCATCGGCGGATTCTCGCCGATGAAGCGTTTTTCGGCCAGAAATTCGTCGTTGGTGAAGACGCGATAGTCGAAGGCGACGGCGGGTTTCACCGTGAATAAGTGTGCGTCGCTCGCGAGTACCGCGGGAGTGAGCTCCTGCAGCGGAGAGATATCCATCACCCAGAAACTGCGGCCGTGCGTGGCGGCAATCAGGTCGCCGTCGCGCGGATGGACGATCAGATCGGCGATCGGGGTGGTGGGCATGCGATTCATCAGCCGCACCCAGTGTGCGCCGGCATCAATCGACGCGTATGCCGCCGATTCTGTCCCTACGAACAGCAGGTTGGGATTCTTCACGTCTTCGCGAAGCACGCGAACCGGTGTGGCCGGCGGCAGATCGCTCTCCATCGGCTTCCATGTCTCGCCGAAATCCGTCGATTTGAGCAGGTGCGTAGCGAAATCGTCGCTGCGATGGCCGTCGATGGCGAGGTAAACCGTCCCGGCGTTATAGCGCGATGCGACCAGCCGGCTCACCCAGCGCTTGCCGGCCAAATGGATTTTGTCGGTGACATTGTTCCAGGTCTTCCCGTCGCGTGTGGCCCACACATTGCCGTCGTCCGTGCCGGCGTAAAGCACCGCGGCGTCCAGCGGCGATTCCGCGATGGTCGTAATGTTGCCGACTTTTTCGGTGGTGAGCTCGGGGCTGATGGCGGTCCAGGAATCGCCGCGGTCGGTTGATTTGAAGACGAAATTTCCGCCGATGTAGATGGTCTTCGAATCGTGCGAAGAGATCATGAGCGGCGCTTCCCAGTTGAATCGGTAGGCGGGCTGGCCGCTGCGCGGGACGGGCTTGATGGCGGTGTTGCGGCCGCTATGTAGATCGTAGCGGACCACGCCGCCGTTCTGCGATTCGGCGTAGATAATGTGGTAATCCGCGGGGTCGGCGCGCACCTGGAAGCCATCGCCGGTTTGCACCTTGAACCAGTCCGCGTACTTGATGCCCACCTGGCTGCGCGTGGCGCTCGGCCCGGCCCAGGAGCAGTAATCCTGCGAGCCGCCATAAATGTAGTAAGGCCGGCGCATGTCCACGTCCACCGAATACATCTGGCTGAGCGCCATCTGATTCTGGAAATCCCAGGTGTGGCCGCCGTCCCACGTCATGTAGATGCCGCCGTCGTTGCCGTCGATGATGTGGCGCGGATTTTTGGGATCGATCCACAGAGCGTGATGATCGACGTGGATATTCTCCGTAATGTTGCGGAAGGTGACGCCGCCGTCGTCCGATTCGGAGTTATTCGAGCCGAGCACGTAGACGTGATTTTCGTTGCTGGGATCGACGCGCACCTGGCTGTAGTAGAACGGCCGGTTGTCGGTGGAGTTCACCCAGCGCCAGCTCTCGCCGCGATCGTCGGAGCGGAAGACGCCGCCATCGCGCATGGTGCGCGGGCCGGTGGGCGCGGGCGGCGGCGCGTTCTCGTCTCCGCTACCGACGGGCGCGGTGGTCGGCGTCTGCACCACGGCGTAAACGACGGCGGGATTGCTCGGGGCCACCGCCAGCCCGATGCGCCCGAGCTCGCCCGGCGGCAGTCCCTGCGAGAGCTTACGCCAGTTTCGCCCGCCATCGGTGGTCTTATAGATTCCGCTGCCGGGGCCCCATTGCTTGCCGGGATCGCCGCCGGCGAATCCATCGCGGCGCACTTCGTATGCCGCGGCGTAGAGCGTGTTGGAATCGCCGGGATCCATGGCGAGGTCGACTGCGCCGGTGTCGGGATTGATCGCCAGGCTCTGCGTCCAGGTGAGGCCGCCATCGGTGGTTTTGTAGACGCCGCGCTCTTTGTTCGGTCCCCAGATGTGACCCAGCGCGGCGACGTAGACGATATCGGGATTGCGCGGATCGACGCGGATGCGGCCGATGTGCTGCGAATCCTTGAGACCCATGCGGGTCCACTTCTTTCCGCCGTCGGTCGATTTATAAACGCCGTCGCCCCAGGAGACGCTGTTGCGCGGGTTGGCCTCTCCGGTGCCCACCCAGACGGTGTCGGGATTCGATGGATCGGCCGCTACGGCGCCGATCGCACCAACGCTTTCGTGCTCGAAAATGGGCTCCCAGGTGGTGCCCTGGTTGGTGCTTTTCCAGACGCCGCCGCCTCCGGTAGCCGCGTAAATGTGGGCGGGGTCGCCCGAGACGGAGATATCGACGACGCGTCCGCCGGCCCCGGCGGGTCCCACGGATCTCCAGGTGATGTGCTTGAGCAGGTCTTCGTCGAACTGTTGGGCGCACAGAGATACGGCCAGCAGCGGGAGGGCGAGCGCGGTGCGGTTCATAGGCCAGCACGGTATCGCAGCGGGGTTTCGATTGTCAAGGAGCGGTGGGGCAGATTGGCAATCTGCGGCCGATTGGAAATCGGCCATGCCTTACAAAAGTGGTCTACGCTCGATTACCCCACAGCCCGAGCCGTCTGGGATAGCAGTGACGCTGCTGCGCGCATCGATCCTGAGCTGGAGCAGGCCGACCGCGGTCCCCGGAGTGGTGTTGTCGGTCGCCTGAACGGTGAACGTGTATCGGCCGCCGGTAGTTGGGGTTCCACTCAGGAAGCCATTGGAACTGAGGGTCAGTCCGGCCGGTAGCGCGCCGGCGGTGACGGTCCAATTCCCATACAGCGGCCAAACGCCCGTCGGGCACCACGAAGGGACGGTATTGGGCCACGCGGAACACGTCCCGCCGCCGGCTTCGAGAGCCTGTGTGTAGGCCACGCCTGCCGCACCGTCCGGCAGGGCCAGCGGCCGTCCGGCGCGGGAGCTTGCAGGTACGGCACGTCGAGCGACCCGCACGCGGCAGTGCGCGGCGCAAGCACCGTCAGATCCATGGGGCCCTTCGGCAGTTCGGTGGCAGCGGTGGTCTGGTCGAAGAAAATCAGCCCGTTGAAGTCCTGGGTGAGCCGCGCGGTGGGATAGAACTCCCAAAACCCGTCCTCATCGGGGTAACCGATACTCCTGAACTCGAGCCCGCCCAGCAGCCACGAAGAAGCGGGGTCGCTCGCGCTAGCCAGCCCCAGATCGAGGAACTGTTGCGGCGTTCCGGTCTGGTGGAAGAGATACTCCGCGCTGCCGGGAAAAGAATCGAGCGCGGGAAAGGCGCCGGTGGCGCCGGGAGGTTCGCCCGGGCAGCCCGCGCCGGTACACGCAAAGTAGCTTCCCGAGTGGAAGGCGGTCCCGAAGGTTACGTAGTCCGATCCGAAATATTGAGCCAGGATTCCGCCTGTCGAGCCCGGCTCTTTGTTAATGTGGGCGTTGTGCATCCAGAGGACGATGCGCGAGCCCGCGGGTGCATGCGCGGCGATCCACTCGGCATTGGCTGCCATCTCGGCGTCGCGCACCATGCCGGTGCTATCGATGCGATCGATCGACATCAGGACCGCCTGCAACGCCACCGTGGCGTTCTGAATCGCCCAATCCACTTCCTGGGCGGACATGGTCTGCAGGTACCTGGCGCGATTGGCCTGTAACTGCTCGAGGACGCTCCGCGCGGCCTCCTGGCCGGCTAAATACGCGGGGAGAGTGGACATGTCGCCGCCCGGAAGTTGCAGTGGGCCCACCGCGCCGTAGCTCGCATTTACTGACGCCAGCAGCCCCGGATCGGCCTTCGACAAGAAGCCGATTACGTTCTCCATGGCGACCGTCGCCATGTTCACGTCAAGGCCCATAAACTGGATGCGGCCCTTACCGGAGGCGTTGTACTGCCGCATCCACTCGATCATGTCCAGGATTTCCTGCATATTCCAGTTGAAATAGTTCATCCCCTTGAGCAGTTCTCCGGGGTCGCCAATGCCGGTCTGCACGTAGTCGTTGAGCCGGGCAGCCTCGGGCATGTTGGCCTCCATGGCGAGAATCGTGAAGCCCATTTCCTGCACCAGAAAGGAGAGCAGGCGCGTCTTCACCCGCCAGAATTCCGAAGTGCCATGGGTGCCCTCGCCCAACCCCACGATGTGCGCATCGCCGATGATGTTCTTGAGCGGCATCAACTCCGTGAAATCGGCCTCGGGGTCGAGGCTGGTGAACGGAACGGCGTTGGCCTGAATCCATTGGACCTGTGCGGTAGTCGGATTGGGGAAATATGGCTGCCCGCCCACGTCGATGCTCAGATTGTCGAACCACGCCGTGCCGGTTCCGCTGAGCAGGACGCCGTAGCTCACCGTGGTGGCGCCGGCGGGCACTGTGAGGTACATATCGTAGCGCCGCCAGCCCCTGGTCCCGGATGGGGCTGCCGAGCCCAGGTTCTGGAATGCCAACTCGCTGCCTTGAGCGTCGAAAGCGTTGGCCCACAGGCCGGCATAACCGCCGACTGCCTGGGTGCTGATATAGCCGGAGAGGTGGAATATCTTCCCAACCGCCGGGGAGGCTGCGAGAGTCTCAGCCGCGTAGCCGAACTGCGTGGCGTCCGCCGTGAGCGACGCGATTCGAAGGCTCTGCGCTCCGTCGGTGGAAGTGCTGGTGTCGAGCTTGAATTGAAAAGCGGCGCCGGACAGATTCCAGCCCGTCGGGACACCGCTCGAGTCGGTCTCAAAGCTCAGGTTCAAATACGACTGCCCGCACAGGAGTGCAGGGGACACGGCGGCGAGCAGGAACAGGCGTGCAGAAATGTTCATCCGAAAACCTCCCGCGAACTACTTATGCAGAATGGTCCGGGCGGCAGGGCCATGGGCCGGCGCTGTCAGGCCGGAGACTCCGCTCGGTGAGGACGAGCCGCCGGCGACGCTGATGGTCGCCTCAAACGTGTAGGCTACGTCCTCCACGTCGATATTGAGAGACACAGCGCCCGAATCGGGGGTCTGCGGGACCACCGCGTTCACTTGGTAGAGTCCCGCGAAACTCGGCGCGAGGCCGGCGAAGGACACCGTGGCCCATTGGTTATCGATCGTCACGTATACCGGACTGTTGGTTTTGCTCAGAGGGCTGCCAGAGGCGGCATCGCCGTCGGGTACGGCGGGTGTCACGAGTCCAAGTCCGGTCAGATAGATCAGTACGGTCTCGCCGGGCACAGCGGGATTAGAGGCGTTTACCAGGCTGTAGTCGGCGTGCAGCATGGCGGCGTCCCCCGTTCCGTTGGAGAGTGTTGTGAAGACACCCGGCGATGCGAAGGCTGTGCGCACCATCGCGGAGTTGGACGGCGTGTTGTTGTTGACCACCTGGAAAGTAGCCCACGGAGCGTCGTCGGGAAAACCCGGGTCGGGGTGAATGGCCGCGGGGACCACCACGGCAATATTGGTCGGGCTGACGTAAACTAACGGAGCGGGCGTGCCATTGATCAACACCTGGATTCCCAGAAGATTGGTGGGCAGGGGATAGCCGGATGCCCGGAGAGTTCCGGTAGCCATCCCCGATCCAAACAGTGAGACCATTTCGAGCGGAGCGACGGGATTGGTGAACGGGGCGAAATTGGCAGCATTCACGATGCCGAGCGGCTGCAGGAACACACCTGTTCCGGACCAGGTGGGAGCCTGCAACTCGAGACACAGCTCGTACCAGCCAGGGCCGCCCAGGAGAAACGCCGCCTGGCCGTTGGCTCCGAGGATATATTGGTCGCCGCCACTGCCCACGAACACACCTGACGCGGGGACCGTGTAGGATTCCGAAAAGGTGTCGTCTTGGGAGCCGAAAGATCCGCCATAGTTGTCGTTCCACCGCCAGTGCGTGAGTGACAGGCCCTCGGGTGTCGCGGCGGTCGATCCATACCAGCCGACCAGATAATTGCTGTCCCCGCTGGATGGAGGTTCCTCCACCATGCCCGCGAGATAATAGACGCCCTGGTAAGTGGCATTCGAGGCCGGAGCGGTAAGCGATCGCATTGCGATAAACAGGTCGAAGTCATTCGGGGAACCGCCGATCATGAGGTTTCCGTCGGCCGATACGGCGAACTGCTGCGTGCCGCTCACCAGCTGATTCAAGGAGGCCGCCCCGAAATCGATGGTCCCGGTTCCATTGGCACCGAGGGCGTACGTCAGGCCGGAAGCGGCTTGCGTAAGTGTCGTGTCGCCCAGATTGAAGGCGCTGCCGGTCACGGACGTAGCGGCGAAGTTGCCCTTTCCATCGGCATTCAATGTAAGTCCGCACACGCGGACGGAGTTGATATCGGCCTTTGGGAAACCGAGATAGGCCGCGGTATAGGTGCCACTGAGGCTGGCATTGGCAGCATTTGCCGAAATCGGGATTCCGACGAAGATGTCGTAGTTTTGCCCTTCGGTCGCGCTGGCCACAAATGCGGACGGGCCCACAGCACCCACGCCGCCATACTCCGCGTTGATCGCGGCCGTGGCGGGATTCGTGTCGATATTGGGGAAAATGCTCGTCATCTGCAGGTAATGATTGGCGCCGACCTTGTAAGTGCCGGTAACCGACGTAGTGGAAGCTGTGCTGCCGGCGGTGGAAATCATTAGCTGTCCATTGAAGGTGTAGTTACCGTTGCCATCGAAGGTGGCCCTGCCAATGGCGCTTTGGGCTTGGCCGATGGCACCGCTTCCGTCAACCTGGGTAAACATCACCTCGCGGACGAAATAGACCCCGTTCAAGATGCTGTTTCCGCTGCTGTCGAAAGTCTGTGCGCCGACAGTCCAGGCGCCGGACGCAGCGGTCAGGAGCCCCAATAGAATTGTCCGATGAGAATGAAGCATAAATCCTCGCCACGTGCGTTACCCTAATTTCAGGTCTTAAACTATTTTGTATGGTAACATCGACCGGTAGTTAAGGGCACGCTCCGATGGGTGCCCGCCCGTCTTCAAGCTGCTGCCAGGAAGCGGGCTTTCACGCCTTCAGTCTGTACGAAGGCTACTCCGCGCGCCAGCCTCTTTGGAGCCATCTATTAATAGCCCGATCATTAGTAGATAATCGGACCTGGTAACTCCCAATTGCGCTACCGCACCGGCGGCCGATAAACCCGGATCGCCCGGATCGGTGGCGGCGTCTTTCCCCTCGCCGCCAACTCCAAGGTGTGCTTTCCGTTCGACAATCCCAGCGCCAGCATCACCGCGTACTCCCGCGAGGGATCGGCCACCCGCGGCGCCCGATACACGTCGCGGAACATCGCCTCGACGCGCCACTTCACTTCAAAGCCCACCGGCGTGAGCCCGTGCCGCAGATCGAACGCGCGCTTCACCCCGTAATCCGTCGGCTCGATCACCACTCGCCCGGACCGCGAAACGAAGCGCTCCGTGCTCACGCCCTCGCCATCCTTGCCGGTCCGCGAGCCCACTATTTCGAAGCGCCAGCGCGAATCGTCGGCGTTGGTTTCGAGCACCCGCAGCGTCCAGTCTTCCACCAGCAGCGGCTTTTCGTTCGAGACGGCGTTCACCGCCGGCCAATCGACCGCATAGGTGTCGGTGGGCCGCGTAATGAAATACAGCTCCGGAAATTCCGAGGGCTTCTTGCCGTCGATGAGCACATCGGCCTCCGCCGCATGATACGGCCCGTCGGCACCGGCGAGGACGTCGATTCGATTGCCCTCGAACTCCAGCCGAAGATGCCCGTCAGCCCAGCGAAAATCGCTCTCGGGCGCATAGTCGCGCACCGCGCTGGCGTGCGCGGTCTGCGCCTGCGATGCGTCGTAGCGCAGATATCGCTTGGTCAACTCGGCCAGCAGCCAGTTGCCCTGGGCATTCAGGTGCGTCCCGTCGGAGAGCACATCGGTGGCGCGCAGGTGATTCTCGCTCAGGTATTGGATCCACGGGCGCCGCACGTCTACCAGCCCGCACCCGTAGCGGCGGCAAAGCTCCGGCAGCCACTCGAAGCAGTGCCGGTCGTGCCACTCCTCGCTCTTGGCCTTGGCCGCGTCGATCGGTTGCCCTTCTATTGGCCGCCACGTCGGATAATCGCTCTGGATGAGGATCTCCGCGGTAGTGTGCTGTTCAATCGCAGCGATGATCTTCTCGTAGTTCTCTTCGCCGCCGTAATCGTGGAAGACGATTAAATCGGGGTAGAAGGCAAACACATCGTGGCTCACGGTGCGCACCAGGTAATCCGAGCTGTACCCGCCGATGGCCCGGTTTTCGACCATGAGATCGGCGTAAGGGAAGCGCGTGCGCAGGTCCTGCGCCACTTGCTGCGACCACTCCTGCTTGGTGATCGATTGCCCGTAGAACAGAATGCGCACGGGATTCCGCCGCGCCGGCGTGCTGGTGGCCAGCAGCGCCATGGTGCGCCCGATTCCCGCGCCGTAGGGCTCGCCACTCCGCTCCGGCGGCGCCGGCGGGTACTTGGGAGCTTGTGCCAGAAGCGGCAAATTCGCGGTGGCCGCGTTCCCGTGCCCGTCGCGCGCGTAGGCAAAAAGTCGGTAGGGGCCTTCCGCGTCGGGAATGCGCACCGAAGCGCGATCGGCCCTCGAGGAAACGATCGCGCCCTCGATGGGCGGCGTGGGCGGCTCGCGATCGCCTCCCACATTCGGGTTTCCGGATACGTCCTTCCGCAGATCCCAGGAAATCCGCAGGGTGCCCGCGCCTGGGCTTGAAACATCGAAGCGGAAGTCGATTACCGACCCGGCCGCTACTGCGGCAGGCCCTTGCGCGCCGCCGCGCGTGATGGCAGCCGGGCCCACGCGCGGCGCGCGATTCGCCGGCCACTTGCCGCTCCACAGGAACGTCATCACGTCGACGGACTCCGTGCGGCTGCCGTCTTCGAGAAACATGCCGTACCAGGTATGGGTCTTCTCATGGTGCTGGTCCCAGTGGAAAACGAAGGAGCCCAGGCAAGTCGGCCGGCCTTGGATGGCGTGCTCATACGCTTGCCGGTAGAAGTCGGCCTTTTGGCTGCTGTTGTCTTCGATGGGCAGCTTCCACGCGGTTTTTTCCACCTGCCAATGGCCGCGCGGGCCGAACTCCGTCACCCAGTACGGCCGCGTCCAACCCTGCTTGGCGATATCTTCCGGCAGCGTCAACATATCGGCATAAGAGTTGAGGCCCACCGCATCGAGGTCCGGGCAATAGCGATTCAACTCGCTCAGCATGCGCCGGTACGCGTCGCCCACGGGCGTGATCACCGGATGGTTCGGATCGATCTGGTGGATCATGCGCGCCACCTGATTAATCTCCTTCCACAAGGCGACGCGCTGTTCCGCGGTAGTGCGGATTTCGAGTTCGTTACCGAGGGCCCACGCGAGCAACGCCGGGTGGTCCCTGAACCGCCTTACGATCGCGAGAATCTGCTCGCGCTGGCGGTCGACGGCGGCTTGATCGTCGTAGTTGAAGCCTTCCCGCTGTTTACCGAACGGCAGCCCGGCCAGAACTGTGAGCCCCAAGGCCTGCGCCTTGTCGAGCGAATCCGTGCCGGCGCGGATGGCATTGCCTCCGGCCGCCGCCAACTCCTGCAAATGGACGCCGCCGACCGCTCCTTTCGTGAAATACGCCTGACCATCTTTCAGGAGTTGATATCCGCCGGCTGTGCCGACAATCTTGACGACGGAAGCTTCCGCCGCGAGGGTACAGAGCAAAATACAGAACGCTGCCTTACTTAGTACACCATTCCAGAAATACGGCCTCGTATTTCTGCGGACCGCTCCCTGGCGGTCGCGGTTCTGAACGAGGCCGCGCACTGAGCCGCGACCGCCAGGGAGCGGTCCGCAGAATACGTTGGCGAACTTATGAAATGGAGTACTTAGTTTCATTTGACTATCTCATTTGTGAGTAAGTTGTCTTTCTCGAGTCCGGGTTTCACCAGGTACATTTCGCCCGGCCCCAGGCGGTCGTACCAGGTGAACTTGAGCATCACCGATGTGACCGCGAACACCGCCACGGAGATCCACATTTCCCGCCAGTGCTGGATGGCGAGGTAGATGGGCGCCGTCACCAGGCTGGTCTGCCAGACCATGCCGACCGACAGGTTCCACATGTCGCGGCCGAAGTCCTGGTTCTTCTGGAAGCTCGGGTCGGCAGCGCGGCACTTCCGGTACATCGGCTCCCAGAAGCCCCAGGGGCGCACGTTGCGATAGAAGCTCATCAGCACGGCGTCGCTTTCCGGCCGGGTAGCCAGGCATGCCACGATGGAGGCCGCGAAGCTGACTGCCAGAATCAGGAGAAACGCCAGCACGGGGTGAATACTCAGGAAGACTTTGAGGATGGCCGCGGCGGTCCCGGCCACCATGCCGGCGAA
>CAZARO010000052.1:0-12074 GCA_964487165.1 uncultured Solibacteraceae bacterium
GCTGCCTCTACTCCCGAAATCGGGAATTTCGATTACAGGATGACCAGGTGCATCGGACGAAACTCGCGATTTTCTTCCTCCTCTCCTGCTCGCTGGCGGCAGTTACCAGATCGGTATGGGATGGCGTCTATACCAGGCAACAGGCCGACCGCGGACAAGCCACTTACCGCGAAGAATGCCTGAAGTGTCACGGCGAGAGCCTGGGCGGCGGCGAAGGCGGTCCGCTGCTGGCAGGCGAGGAATTCCGCCAGAAATGGTATGGGAAAACTGCCGGAGATCTCCTCGCGGCGATGCGCAAGACCATGCCTTCGGACGATCCCGGAAGCCTCAGCAGCCGCGAGTATTCCGATCTGGTGGCCTATCTCCTGAGCGTGAATGAATTTCCCGCGGGGCAGAAGGAACTGGACCGTGACGTTGCGGCGCTCAGCGAGATCCGGATCGAAGCCCGGCGATGATCGCTCCCGCGCAGCGCAGTTTATCGCTTCTGTCCGCAATCGCCCTGGCCTGGTGCGCGGCGGCGCAACAGGGAGCCCGCAACGGCGAGTGGCGCTACTACGGCGGCGACGCGGGAACTACTAAGTACTCATCGCTCGACCAGATCGACGCGGCCAACGTCAAGGATCTGAAAATCGTCTGGCAGTGGAAGGCGCAGAACTTCGGCAGACGCCCCGACTTCAATTGGGAAGTGACCCCGCTCATGGTAGGAGGCGTCCTTTATTTCACGGCGGGAACCAGGCGCGACGTGCTGGCGGTGGACGCGGCTACCGGCGAGACCCTCTGGATGTATCGCCTGGACGAAGGAGCGCGCGGAACCACGGCGGCTCGCACCGTGAACCGCGGGCTGGCGTACTGGAGCGACGGCAAAGGCGACAACCGCATCCTGGCGATCTCGCCCGGATTCCAGCTGATGGCGCTGAATGCCGGCAACGGCGCCCCCATTGCGGACTTCGGCAAGAACGGCCTGGTCGACCTCACCGAAGGGCTGGATCGCGAGGTGGTGAGGCCGGGCCAGATCGGGTCCAGCTCGCCGGCCATCGTGGTTCGGGACACGGTGGTGGTGGGAGCTGCCCTGCTGGCCGGTACCGCGCCGCCGTCCAAAAATAATGTGCCGGGATACATTCGCGGGTTCGACGTGCGCACCGGTAGAAAGCTCTGGACCTTCCGCACCATTCCGCAAGCCGGCGAGTTCGGCAACGAGACGTGGGAAGGCGACTCCTCAAAATACACCGGCAATACGGGCGCGTGGGCGCCCCTGAGCGCCGATGAGGAACTGGGCTACGTCTACATCCCGGTGGAGGCTCCGACTGGCGATTTCTATGGCGGGAACCGCCATGGAGACAATCTCTTCTCCGATAGCCTGGTGTGCCTGGATGCGCGCACCGGCACGCGCGTCTGGCATTTTCAACTGGTTCATCACGACGTGTGGGATTGGGACATCGCCGCGGCGCCCATTCTGGTCGACATTACGGCCGCCGGGAAGAACATCAAAGCCGTGGCGCAAGTCACCAAACAAGCCTTCACCTTCGTGTTCGACCGCGTGACCGGCGTTCCCGTTTGGCCCATAGTGGAGATGCCCGTGCCGCAATCCAACGTGCCCGGTGAGCAAACGTCGCCCACGCAACCGTTCCCCACCAAGCCGGCACCGTTCGACCGCCAGGGAGTCACGCTCGACGATTTGACCGACTTCACTCCGGCGCTCAAGCAGGAGGCCGTCCGGATCGCTTCCCGGTATCAATTGGGGCCTCTCTATACGCCGCTCATCGTGCCCGACACCAATGGAAAGATAGCCACGCTGGTGCTGCCC
The DNA here is from genome assembly GCA_964487165.1 of uncultured Solibacteraceae bacterium. GTDB lineage: Bacteria > Acidobacteriota > Terriglobia > Bryobacterales > Bryobacteraceae > PALSA-129. Next base: position 1,805 of record CAZARO010000052.1, read on the forward strand.
AATCAAACCGGCGGCGCCAACTGGCCGGGCGGCGCGGTGGACCCGGAGACCGGCATTCTCTACGTCTCGTCGGTGACGGAGCAGGATCCGCTGGCGGTGGTTCGCGCCGATCCCAAGCGCTCGGACATGGGCTACGTGGGCGGAGGCGCCAGGGGCGCAACGGCTAGGGACGAGTCGCGGCCGGCGGAGAAGATGAACATCGGCCCGCAAGGGCTGCCGCTAATTAAACCGCCATGGGGCCGTATTACCGCCATCGACCTGAACAGCGGAGAGCATCTCTGGATGGCGGCCAACGGCGAAGCTCCGGATTACATCCGGAATCACCCCGCCATGAAGGGCATCGACCTGAGTAAGGCGGGTAAGCCCTCGCGCGCGCTGCTGATGGTTACTAAGACACTGCTGTTTGCGCCGGAGGGCAATAACTTATTCTCCGCCGCCCCCGGCGCCGGGGGAGACATGTTACGCGTGCTCGATAAGAAGACCGGTAAGTTGATTCACCAGATCGCGCTTCCCGCCATGGCGACCGGCGTCCCCATGACTTACATGGCGAACGGCCGGCAATTCATCGTAATCGCGGTAGGAGCTTCGGGAGTGCCCGCGGAACTGGTGGCGTTGGCGCTACCGTAGTTTGGTCTAGCGCTGGCCACCACGACCGCCGCGCCCGGTGGGACCGTCCTCGCCAGGCGGCGGAGCGCTGGGGTTAGATCCGCCGCCGCGGCCCGCAGGCACCCACCCGTCATTCGAGGGGCCGTTCTGGAAAAACTTGGCGTCTTTGCTGAGCGGATGGCCGGTGGCATAGATCGCATTCGCCTGGCCGAAGATCTTCCCCGCCCTCAGTGTGTCATCGTGAATTTTGGTGACCATGGCCTGATAGCGCGCATCGTTCTGCGGGAATCCGGAGAACTGCGCCAGATCGTTGTTGCCGATGATCACCACGTCGACGCCGGGCACCGACGCAATGTCGTAGGCGTTAGCCACCCCCGTCGGCGTCTCGATCATAATTACCACCAGCATGTTGTCGTTAATAGTCTGGTGGTAATCGATGCCGCCGATGCCCCAGATAGCGGCCGCCTGTCCCTGTCCGGAACTGCGCCGCGCCACCGGTGGGTAACGGGCCCACTTCACCGCCTCGCGGGCGCGGTCCACATCGTCGACGGTGGGGATGATTACGCCCAGCACGCCGATATCGGTGGCGTGCTGGATGTGCCATTCCTGCGCGTCCGGCAGCCGGATCATGGGAATCGCGCCGGCGTGCGGGCAGGCGGCAATCATGGCCTCGATATCGCGGAATTCCAGGGTGCTGTGCTGCATTTCGTACCAGGTGTAATCGTAGTGTTTGGCGGCCTCGCAGTTGGCGGCTATGTCGAATTTCGACTGCGTATAACTGAAGACCTGTTTGCCTGCCGCCAGCTTTTGCTTCACCGTGTTATAGAGTTTGGGCCGGGCGGTATCCTGGCACGTGGCGGCCAGGCAAAGTCCCAGCAGCATGCCAATTGTCTTCGTGGACATTGTCATCGTGGAAGTATATCCGAGTCGATGCACGAACGGAAGCAGGGCGCGAAGAAGGCCACCGCTCCCTGTGGTCGCGGCTCAGTAACTGGTCGCGGCTCGGTAACTGGTCGCGGCTCAGTAATTCTTCCGAATCGGTGTGAGCCGCGGCCAACAAATCAGTAGACGCCCAGGGCGACGCGCAACACGATCGGTTCGGCGCGGAGATTGAGTCCCCAATCGGTCTCGTCGCCGTTCAGAATGCGAATAAACTTGAAGACTCCGTTCTCGTAAGTCCCTTCGTCGACGCGCATAAATTGCCGCTGCTTGTCCGCCTGGCTGGGCCGGAAATCGACTCCGCAGAAGTATCCGGCCACCAGGAACTGGTTCTCGCCGAGTTGCGCCACCAGGGCCCGGCCCGTGGGCTCCGCATTGCCCGCCGGCGTGCGATTGCTCCGTCCGCCAGGGTAGGAGACCACCGCGTTCCACGGCCCGAAGGAGAGCGTCTCGGTGGACTTGCCCTTTTCCTCCGCCACGGCCTGAAGCTTGCCTTCGAAGTTGAGGCGGGCGATCTCCCGCATCATGGGGCCGATCAGGCGGTAGTTCTGCGCCGTGGGGGCGAACTGATCCTGCGGCCCGCGTCCGGGGGCCGAAGCAACAGCCGGGGCACCAACCGGAACGAGGGGCGCGTTGCTATTGTCCAAACCGAAGGGCGAGAAGCCGATAGCCTGCAGCCCGAGGGCGGAAAAGAAGAACCGGGCCACCGAGGCGCTGCCGATGGTTTCCGGAATAAACAGGGCATTATCGTCGCGATGATAGAGCTCCAGCACTTTCAGGTATTCCGCCGGGGCGTTCATGTAAATATCGGGCGAGACAATATCGATGGCCGGCGCAGCGGCCTTCCAGATGGGAATCACGTTGTCCGTGGGGCCTCCGGCTTCATAGCTGCCGGGAGCGCCGGGTTTGAGAGGATCGCGGAGCGCGGCGTTGGCGTAAAGCGGCAGCGGATAGACGGCCTTCCCGGCGGCGGCAACTTTCCCGACGTAAGTGGCCACCGCCCAGGCGTGAAAGTTTACTTCGGCTTCGGGACCGAAGGCTTCCTGCCAGGTGACGGCAGCGTCGGCCCGCTTGCCCATGGCCTTGAGTACGTCTGCCGGTACGGGACCGTCGAAGAGTTTTTGCGCGGCCGGGGAGTAATCGCGGACGGAGCCCCAGGTGCCCGCCTCGTTCTCTACCTGCACGATGATTACGGTGCGCTGCGGGTCGAATGTCTTGAGGTGGCGCATGAACGCCGTGAAGGCGCGGATATCCAGTTCCTGCGACGCGGTACAGAACGGCGAGGGCGAATCCGCCGGATGTCCGGCTTTATCGATCAGGTGGAAATAACGCGCCGGGTCGGCCTTCATCCACTCGGGCATGTAGTGCTGGCTGCCGTTTTTCCAGGTGCCGAACCACAGCAGGTCGAGCCGGACGTGGTGCTCGCGCGCCTGCGTGACGATGGTATCGATGACGGAGTAGTCGAACTGTCCAGGCTTAGGTTCGAATTGCTCCCAATAGATGGGTATCTCCAGCGTGTTGGCCTGCAGGGTTTCGATGGCCGGCCACACTTTGGGAAGCATGCCCGGCCAGCCGCTGGAATTGTGCGCCTGGGCGCCCAGCATGAGGTAAGGCGCGCCGTCCACCATGAGGGCATAGCGCCCGTCTTTCCTCAGGAGCTGGGGGATGGGGCGCTCCTTTACCTGCGCCGGCAGCGTAACGGCTGCGGCCAGCAGGGCTGGTAAGGCACAACGCACGAAGGTCATATCGAAGGCGATCCTTTCGGCCGGAACCTTTATTTTAGACCCTTGACTCTCAATTGGCAGTAGGGCAGTCTACATCGCCGACAGGTGGAACGGAACTATCAAGAAATGGGATGGCGGGACGCATCAGGTGACCCACGCTGGTGCCGAATTCGGGAACCAACGAGTTCAACTCTGTGGACGTGGACGTGGCGGAACACGAGTACACCACCGTCAGGATGCTGAATCCGGCTACTCAGCAGACCAGCGCCGTGGGGGCGACCGGTCTGAGCCAAACAATTCCGCCTGTTTTCGCGCCACCCCCCAGGTTATACCCGCACCACCAGGCCATCCTCAACCATCGCATCCCGCTCAGTATCGGCGGCGGCACCGGACAATCCCGAGCCCTGGTGCTGTTGCTGCGGAGGGCCCACCGGGGCGAAGTGAGCGCCACCGTGTGGCCGAAAATCCTGAAGGAGATGTGCGCCAGGAAGAATATTTTTGCGATTGAGTGAGCTTATCGCGGCAGCAACACAAAGCGTTCCACCGACACCTTGGCGCTCTTATCCCGGCGCGACCCGGCGCGGTGAAACAGGATCTTGAATTCGTTGAACTGATCCATGGATGCCGGGGTGACCGCAGGCACCGCGAAATCGAGCGTTTCGCGCACGGGCATCACCGGGTCCCGCGCCAGGTCGGGCTGTGACATCACCGGCACAATTCCCAAGCTCAGCGGCGTGGCACCGGGCGAATTGAGCAGGATCAATTCCAACGCCAGGGTTCCCGGATAACGGTCGGCATTCAGCACCTCGATCTGAATCCCGCTGCAGCATCGTATGTCGATGGGGGTTTCCAGTTTCTGGTGCGCCTCCATGGTGAGGGGCGTGTGGTCGGTGGTGCTGAATGCCAGCTTCGAAGGGCTGCCCCGTTCGAAAAAGGAACTGGCGGGAGGGTGCGCAAACGGCCAGCGGAACATCCAATACTCGCCGCCGAAAGGAATGCTCAGCGGTTGCGCCGGCCGGCCCTGAAACGGATTGCTCCCCAACGCCGGCAGCGGAGCGATGAGGGTGGTCACGGGCTTGATCTCGGGCCATAGAATCACTCCCGGAAATCCGCCCGAGGCTCCCGTATTCGGGGCTTCCGGCAGGCGCGGCGACGGCGGTTCGCTGCCGCCGCTTCCGCCCGGAGTATCGCCATAAAAAAGCTGCCGCAGGACCATGCGCGCGCTCTCCACCAGGCTCGGCCGTTCCGGCGACGATCCGCGACTGGTCCCGCCCGCGAAGCCGTTGCCGAACCCTCCGCGGCCAATGGTCAGCAGAGAGGCCAGAACGATGGTAGCCAAAATTCCCACGAAAGACCGCGGCAGAGTTGGCGGACGTCCCGCTTCCGCGGCGCCCGTGGTCATGGAGAATATGGTCAGCACGGCGGTTCCCGCGCACAGGCAGGCTGCACCCAATAGAGGATAGTGGACTGCCACCGCCACCGCGCCCGCCTCCAGGCAAAGCGCCACGCTCAGCGCCGGCAGGCGGTCCCGCCATACAAAGGTCTGCGGCAATTGGCAATCGGCAAACGCTCCCGGCTCCCTTGCCACGTAAACGCGACGCAGCGGCGCGCTCGCTTCCGGCGGCCGCCACTGCGCGTAGAGTAGCCGCGAAGTGTAGACCACCAGCACCAGCGCGGCCGCCAGCGATACCGGCGAAAAGGCGGACAGCAGAATCATCGCCGGACCGAACCATACCGCTGTGGCGGCCGTGCGGAACACATTCGGCACCATTTCCGACCGGCCTTCCAGCGGTACGATGGCGTACAATCCGAAAGCTACCACCGCGCTCCAGACCCAGGCCAGAAGGGTATAGGTCAGCACCTGAAGCAACAGGCTGCCCAGCGTCTGCCGGTGAAGCCGCGGCACCAGGGAAGCCCACCACACCATCCACGCGGTGGCCAGCAAGCTGCCAACCTGCACCAGCGTGACCATCAGGCGGCTTTTCATCCCCCAGGGACGACCCGATGCGGAGGTCGGAGTTGCAGGCGGCACAGACTTGAATCGTTGGACACCGCGCAGCCTGCTTCGGTTCCCGGCGATTTAGGGATGCCGTTCCCATTGAGGGAGTGGCAATATTCGGCTGATCGACCTCGCTGGCGGTCGCGGCTCGGTGGGCTCTGGCAAACACAGAAGCGCCAATCTGAGCCGCGCGCAAGCAAGCGGTTCTTCGAATTTTGCACCTCCATCAGCCGCCCACCAGGCAGCGGGCCGATTACGGGCACCCTGAGTCGCCGGCCCCTTGGCCGGCTTCTCTTCGGCGCTAACGGCTTGATTCTCCGAGGAAAAGGCGGGACGAAGGCGTCCCCTGGGCCAGAAGGGCACCCCCCAGGGGTTAACCGCCCCACAATTAACGCAGACTTCCACCTTCCGGCAATGTAAGTGACATTGGGATACCATTCTGCCCCACGGAGCGCGCTCTAGCGTCACTCTATTACGCGAGGCTCAATGGCTGCCGCCGCTTTCGGCCGTCCGTTTCCGCCATTGGCGGCCGACCGCCAGAAGCACCAACCCGGTCACCATCAGGATTGCCGACCCCGGTTCCGGTGCGCTCAAAGTGACGACTTCAGTCGCCGATCCGGACGGACCGCCGGTGCTGACCACCCCCTGTATAACGTCGTTACCGCAATCAGCCGATGAAAACAACAGGCCGATCTGTCCTTTGGATTCCAGGTTGAGCAGCCCCGCCGTCAGCGGCACGGTAACCGTAATCTCATACTGCGCGCTGGTGATTCCGTCGCCATAATTGGCAACCGTCACGCTGCCCGAGCTTACCGGGTCGCCGGCGCCTGCGAGGAGCACGGTTTCGTCCCGGCGATACATATCGGAACCGTTGTCGAGCGCCATCTCCGCCGTTTCCGTATCGATGCCGCCCGAGATATCGTACAGATCGCCGGCAGTGAACGATCCGTGGTCCGTAAGGGCAATGCCGTACTGCAGGTTTTGGATGGTAGAAGGGTCGTTGGGGTCGTACCCCGCAGTGGGATCGTAGAAGAAAATGTCGCCCGGGATCAGCGCCTCTCCAGCATCGTTGAAAGGGCCGAGCGTGAGCGGTCCGCCATAAGGAACGGCGCCCGAGTCGGTGTAAATCGAGACCGTCGCCGTGCCGCTGCCGAAAGAGACTGTCGCCTTCTGAATGTCGTAGAGCATCTCGTCGCCCATCACGTCGCAGGTGTCGTAAGGCGGAGCATAGGTGAGGGTGCAGTTGTTCTGCGACTGCCCGAAGGTGTCGGTCAAAGTGCCCGCTGGGCAACTGGCCGCGCCCGCAAGGATAGCGCAACCGATGGTAAGTCCGAATCTCATGACTCGAAGGTACGATCCCGGGGGCTGGCGCACGAAGACCCTGGCGTACCGAAAAAGCATCTGGTACGGTACAGCCGGGGGGTACAAATGTACTAAGTAACGACGCTCCCGGCGACCGTAACTTGCGGCTCGTGCTCCACGGGAAAATTCATGGAGCGCGCCAGAGCACATACCGCGTGCGCCCGCGCGTGAATCGCCAGGGCATCGCCGACCCGCGCCGCCTCCGCGATCTTCACCCTCGGACGCAGCACCACGCGGGTGAACTCGCCCGAGCCGTCGGCATGCTCCACCATTTCGCCCAGAGCTTCGTCTTCGTACTCCGTGACGGTAATTCCGGCGTCAGCCGAGAGGTGCAGCACCCACAGCATATGACAGGCGGAGAGGGCGCCCAGCAGGAGTTCCTCGGGACTGTAGCGGGTGCGGTCGCCGCGGAACAGGGGGTCGGAAGAGCCTGGGATCGCCGCAGCCTTATCCGCCCCACTCAGTTCGTGGGCGCGGCTGTAGGCTCTGTATCCCGACGTCCCGGTGCCCAGATTGCCGGTCCATCGATTGACGATTGCGTAGCGGTGTTGCCGGTCCATGCTTCAGGATAGGGCGATTCAGGATGCCTGCGCCACCGCGTGGGCGGGGGCGCAGGCGGGTGACTAACTGCGCGGGCCAGAAGAATCAGAGGATGCTAGTGGCCCGTTGCCATCCTCCGTTTGCAGGCTCTGATGAGGCGTGCTCGATCCGGTGAGCGTAGCAGGACGGGACCGCTACGAATGCTCCTCCGAACATCCGCGGCGGCCCGCCTCCGATGGGCTCGCCCACCGGCCTTTGAATATGCAGTCCACCAGCCAAATGACGGTCATACTAACCGCCCTGTTTTCAATAGCCGATCGGCTTAACGTTGCCAAAGTTGTAGGCACCCTGTAAACTTCATATACACATGGGCCCTCTGCAGCCACAGGAATGGAACGAAAAACTCGCCGCCATCCTGACCATCAGCCAGAAAATGAACTCCGAGCGAGACCTGGGCGCGTTGCTCGATCTCATCGCCCACGAAGCCACCAACGTGCTTCTGTGCGAGCGCGCCAGCATTTTCCTGCTGGACCGCGAGCGCAACGAACTGTGGTCCAAGGTGGCCCTGGGCAGCGACGAAATCCTGCGCTTCGACGCCAGCCTGGGGATCGCCGGCCGCGCCGCCACTACCGGCGAGACCATCAACGTCAAGGACGCCTACAGCCATCCGCAATTTTATAGCGCCATCGACGACCAGACGGGCTATCGTACGCACAACGTGCTGGCCGTGCCCGTCCGCAACCAGAAAGGCGCGATCATCGGCGCGTTCGAAGCCCTCAACAAGCGTGTGGGCGCCTTCAGCCAGCGCGACGAGGATTTCCTCGACTCCCTGGCATCGCACGCCGCCATCGCCATCGAGAATGCCCAGCTTTTCGCCGAATTGCGCCGCCGCGAAGACGAACTGGCGGAGCAGAACGCCCACTTGATGCGCGAAGTGGAGAGCAAGTACTCCACCCATGGTATTATCGGCGCCGGGCCCAGGATTCAACAGGTGGTCCGCCTGGTGGAACGCATCCGCGACAGCCTGGTGAACGTGCTGATCACCGGCGAAAGCGGCACCGGCAAGGAACTGGTGGCCAAGGCCATCCACTACACCAGTGCCCGCGCCCGCCGCACTTTTGTGGCGCTCAACTGCGCGGCGCTCCCCGAAACCCTGCTCGAAAGCGAACTCTTCGGCATCGAAAAGGGCGTCGCCACGGGGGTGGAATCGCGCGTGGGCCAGTTCCAGAAGGCCGACGGCGGAACGCTCTTCCTGGACGAAATTGGCGACCTGAGCCTGATCGCCCAGGCCAAGATTCTGCGCGTGCTGCAGGAGCGCGTGATGGAACGCGTGGGCGGGCGTAGCGCCATCCCCGTGGACGTTCGCCTGCTGGCGGCCACCAACAAAGATCTGGAGGCCGAAATCGCCAAAGGCGCCTTCCGCGAAGACCTCTACTATCGCATCAAAGTGGTGCACATCCACATGCCGCCGCTGCGCGATATCCGCGAAGAAATCGGGCTGCTGGCCAACCACTTTTTGAAGGAATACGGCGCCGAAACCGGCCGCCCCGATATGGAGTTTTCTCCCGAGGTGCTGCGGCGCCTGATTACCGCGCCGTGGCCCGGGAACATCCGCCAACTGCGCAACGAGGTGATGCGCCTGGCCGCCATCGCCCGCCAGAATCTGATCACCGAAGAGGATTTGTGGGAAGGCGTGGCCACGCCGCGGTATGAGCAGCCCGCGGCCAAACCGGCCAAGCCGCTATCCCTGAAATCGGCCGTCGGAGAGATGGAGAAGCAGATGATTCTGGAGGCCTTGCAGGGGACCCGCAACAATCAGCAGCAGGCCGCCAAGACGCTCGGCCTGAGCCGGCAGGGCCTCATCAATAAGATGAAGCGCTACGCCATCTCGGCCTCGTGAGTCTCACAGAATACGGTGAGAGATGCCGCCGGGCAGTAGGGCAGGCTGTCAACCTGCGGCGAGTTGCTAACTGTTGGTAACCCGCACCGGACGCCCGTGAACAGGCAGCTCGGCGCCGATTGCCGGGACACCCCCTGGGTCGCGCGCAGGATACCATCCTGCCCCACGGAAGGCGCTCAGCGTCACTCCATTACGCGAGACTCAATAGGCTAACATCCGCGCGAGCTTCAATGGGACCGGCTTCAGCCGGCTAACTAGCCAGGGCTTCGCCTTGATATCCCTGCGGGATATGGAAGTCAGGAGTCAGAAGTCAGAATGGGGGCAGGCCTCTGGTCGATCGGGCTTGCCGACCCAACGGGAACAAACTTCTCGTTGCGCCCATATCACGGGAACTAAAACCCGCCCCACCACTTACCTACATACTTACAGCCGTGCGCGCTTACTTCGCCGCCGGATCGCCGTGTTCCACCAGACTTTTCAGGCGTGTGAACTGCTCTTTCAGCACGCCGTCCACCGGCCCCGCCCAGGTACTCAGCCCAGCAGCGAGATAGCCGGCGACCGCGTAAGTGACTTCTACCTTGGTCCCGCCATCCGCCGCGGAAAGTTGAATCTGCAAGCTCCCGCTGGCGGCGATCGATTGCAGCGGCCCGAGAGCGCCATGCAACACTACGCTTTTTCCGGGCGCCATGTTGACCACTTCCATGAACTTCACGCCGCCCCCAGCAGGAAATTTCTCGCAGAAGCAGCCCCCGACCTTCTCTTCCAGGCTCAAGTTGTGCGCATCGTGCGAAAAGCTATGTGCCGAGTTCCACCAGTCCCCCACCCGGAAGATCCGGCGATAGACCTCCTGCGGAGGCGCCTGGATTGTGACCGCCTCCTTCACTGTAAATCCGCCCGCCGACGAATCCACCACATCCGCCGCCAGCCAACCCGGCGCGAGCATGCCAGCCAGCGCCAGGATTCCCATTCCCCGTCGTTTCATCTTCGGTTCCTTTCACACCCCTGTTCCGCGTTTGCGGCGCAGCCTTTATTCGCAAAAGACCCGGACCTTGGTATTGTGCTCGTCGATGTCGAACGTGAAGGTATCGAGATGTTCCACCAACTCTTCCAGATTGTCGGCCGTCACCTGACTCAGGTCGAACGGCACGCCTTCGCGGCGCAGGTGGCAGTTCACGCGGTCGCGGGCCTCGGGAGGAATCA
>CAZARO010000053.1:0-11900 GCA_964487165.1 uncultured Solibacteraceae bacterium
GCCTGCCCCACTGGACAGCCGACCGCAGGCTATAAAAGGCCAAAGTCCAGCGGCGGCCTGAAAGGCCGCCGTCAGGCACGATTGCCTGCCCCACTACAGCCGACTGCAGGCTATAAATGGCCAAAGCCGGCCTGCAGCCACGATTGGCTACCCACAGAGCTGTCACAACGAACAGCCAACAGCCCCAGCATCTCGCGCCGCTTGCCCTACAGCCCCGCGCCGTATACCGGAATCGCCGCGCCGGTGATTTCGGCGCCCTCGTCCGACGCCAGAAACAACGCCAGCGCCGCCAGCTTTTGCGGCGAGACCCACTTGGAGCGGTCCGCCGCGGGGTCGGAACGGCGATTGGCGTCGGTGTCGATGGTGCCGGGCAGAATCACGTTGGCGGTGATCCCCAGCTTGCGATTTTCGAGCGCCGCGGTCTTCACCAGTGACACCAGCGCCGCTTTCGACGCGCTGTACGCCGAAATGTTGGCCGCGGGCTCGACCGCCGCGCGGCTGCCGATGGCCACGATCCGGCCGCGTTTCTGCTCCCGCATATGCGGGATCACGGCGCGCAGGATGTTGATGGCCGCGCGCAGGTTGAGGTCGAGCATAGTGTCCCAGGTGGCGTCGTCGGTTTCGTGGATGGGGGCGCCTCCCGCGAACCCGCCGGCCACATGCACCAGCGCGTCAATCTTGCGGAATTTTTCCAGGGCGTCGGTCACCAGGCGGTCGGCATTGTGCGGCCTGGTCAGATCGGCGGGGATGGCCTCGAAGCGCGGATTGACAAAGGCGCTGCTGCTGATCTGGCGGCCGGTTCCCACCACCTGTGCTCCAGCTTCCAGAAAAGCCGCGGTGACATATGTGCCCAGCCCGCCCTGCGCGCCGGTGATCAAGACAACTTGGTTTTCCATGCGTGTCCTATTGTGCCAAACTTCTCTTATGCTGGGTAGAGATTTGCTGCACGCCGTCCGGGGGCTTCGAAAGGTTCCGGCCTTTGCGCTGACTTCGATCGCCACCATCGCTCTGGGCATCGGCGCCAGCACGGCGATTTTCAGCGTGGTGAACGCCGTATTGCTGCGGTCCCTGCCCTATCGCGATGCCGGCCGCCTGGCCTTGATTCAAAGCGATCTGCGGCGCCGCAATGTAGTCGATTTTCCTTTCTCCGGGCCTGACTTCGACGACCTGCAGCACCAGACCACGCAGTTTCAAGAGGTCGCCGCGGTCACTTCCGGCCGCGTGGTGGTGAACGACGAGCGCGGCGAGCCATCGCTGCTCATCAATGGCATCGTCACGCCCAACTTCTTCCACGTTCTGGGTGCGCGCATCGCTCTGGGGCGCGATCTTACCGAGGCCGATGGCAGCGTGGCAGCGGCACAGGCCGGGCCGCCGGTGGCCGTCATCCTCAGCAACGACCTATGGAAGCGGCGCGGCAATTACGCGAGCTGGTATCTATCTGCCTGAACGAGGGAGCCCTGGAAGTCTGGATCGTGGACAGCGACCGGAAATCCGTCACCGTATTTCGGGGCGACGGGACGCCTGCTGTCTTCGTCTCAGGCACCAGCGTCTCTCTGGCCGCTTTCGGGGGCGGCGATCTGCCAGTAGACGAGATCCAGCGTAAAATGGCAGCAGGACTTCGATGGCCGCCCTTCCGCAACTCATCTCGGTGGAGCAATTCCGGCAGCTGCCCGACGGCGAGTACGCATATGAACTGCATCACGGCGAGGTGGTGGCGATGAGGAGGCCGAAGCACCGGCATTTGAATTTGCAGCACCAGCTCTTGCGGTTGTTGGAACCCAGGCTGAAGCTCTTCGGTGAGGTTGCCATCGAATTGCCCTACCGCCCGTGTCCCGAGTTCGACCTGCGTGTCGCCGACGTGGCTGCCGTTTCTCGCGCACGCTGGGACGCGATCGACCCGGACGACAACCTGCACGGAGTGCCCGAACTGGTGATCGAGGTTAAATCGCCCTCCAATACCGAGCGGCAATTACGCGAGCTGGTATCTATCTGCCTAAACGAGGGCGCCCTGGAAGTCTGGATCGTGGACAGCGACCGGAAATCCGTCACCGTATTTCGGGGCGACGGGACGCCTGCTGTCTTCGTCTCAGGCGCCAGCCTCTCTCTGGCCGCTTTCGGCGGCGAGGATCTGCCGGTGGACGATATCTTCCCTTATCGGTAACCCGCCAACGCAGTCACGTCGCCGGCGTATAGAGCTTTTCCCCAGGCGGCAAAAGCCTGCGGTGTTCCACTGCCTTTGAAGTCGGCGAAGCCGGATTGAAACGGGACCGCGGTCATATTGGATTGCTGCCATCGATCCAGCCAGCCCGGGAGTGACAGGAAGCAGTCGCTGCACAGCACCTGGAATCGATCGACGGTGGGCCGCCGGTCCATGGTCTTGAAGTTGGCGGAGACGATGCCCATGGGCGTCCAGCCGGCGATTGCGGTCCTGCCCCCAACCTTTGTGGCGTTGAGCGAAGTGTAGATCTGGAGGCTGTTCCAGTAGTCGAAGCCGTCACCGGTAGTCAGCGGTTTGAAGGCCGAGAAGCGGTCTTTGCCGGGGCTCGCATATAGCAGGCCGCTGTGTCCCGGGATGACGATATCCAGCGACCCCGCTCCGAATAGATCCGCCAGCACCATCCGTTTGCCGGCTTGTTCCGGACACCAGACCGAATCGGATTCGCCCTTGTAGGCAAGGCTCGGGACGCTCTCTGGCGGGTTAAAGCCGGCGCCGTTGTTGGTGGCCACCACCACTCCCTCGGCGCTCATCGCCACCATATCCGGCAGGACGCTTCCCGCGCGCATCCGTCCGAAACTAATGGAGTCCGGGTAGATCGAGCCGGCGCGCACTCTGCTGGCCGAATGTTCCGCGGAGAGCAGCCGCCGCTGCACGCCGAAGCCGCCCTTGCCATCCGCCTTCACACCCACTATTCCGGTGGAGTTGAGCCAAACCACGTAAGGCAGGTTGTCCCCCTCCAAGTCCACCAGCCAGTACCGGCCGGCCACCATGCCGCTATCGGAGAAATTCAGGCACCGACGCAAGGGAGCGAGCGTGCCGTTGCCGGCGTTGATGGCGCAGTAGAGACCGTCATTGCGGGCAACCAGGACGTCAGGAAACCCATCGCCGGTGATATCGCCGATTACAAGATCGGCGATACGATCGGAAAAGTCGTCGGAGCTGTCCGACACCGGCGTGAATTGGCTGACCGTCTGCCCGCGATGCACTCCCGGGACGGCATCCGGAGTCAGCCACACGCAGGGGGTTCCATTATTGGCGGCCTGGCAGCCTTCGATAATCCCGACCACGTAGTCGTAGGCGTAGCCGCTCTTCAGATCGGCAGGGTCCAGCGGATTAAAGGAGTAGGGATTGAAATCGTGAATGTTGACGATCCCCCCGTGATTGGCCTGCGCCATGGCGCCGAGCATGACCCCCAGGCATTGCTGCTGGCTGTAGCCGTGCGCGAAACAATCCTGATCGCTCCCCACGGTGACAGCGCCGGCAGCCGTTTGAATGGTTCCGGCTCCCGTGAAATCGGCCGCGATGGGACCTTGTTGTCTGCCGGACGTGCCCTGGTCCTGGTTTAACCAGACCAGATGCTGGGCGTCGACTTGAAAGCCGGGAAAGGTCAGCAGCGCCGGACAATTCTGCTGCTCCCAATACTCCTCAAAAAACCACGTGGGCCCGCCGATTTGATAGACGGTATCGGCCTGGTTGAGCGTCGGGGTGTCGAGGTGGTCCTGGCCGTGGTTGCCGATGCACTGGTGCAACTCCCGCAGACGATCCAGTTGGGATAGCGGGACCACGTGCTGCTGAACGCACATAGCGGAACGCGTATCCGACCAAGGCTGGCCGATGTAGTGGCACGGGACCTGGAAGAAATCCGCCACCATTCCGCGGGCAGCCAGAAATGTGGCGATGTCCTCGGTCCTGGGACCCGGTCCATCGTGGATCACCAGGGTGTACACACCCTTGGGCCAAAGCCAGCCGGCATTCATATTATCGGGCCCTAAACTTGGTTGCGCCATCAAAAAACGGGCCGCAACAATCGTCAACAGAAAACCAGTTTTCATCGGTTCGCGTAACCTTATGCTCTAGATCGACACTTTCCGCGTATTTCGATAGGACCGGCGTTCACACTAGCGGAGACAAACGGATCGCCTCCACGTTGGCGGACTTTAGCTATTGGGTGGGTCTAGCTTCGGACGGAGATCGAATGGCGGACCATCGCCTGTGGCCTAGGTCAACCTCCCGTGCCAGGGTCGACCCGATATGTAGATTGGAACGCCCTCGAATATCCTCAATTCGAGGGCTTTTTCCCCGTTAGCCAGCGGGCGTGATGAGAATTTCATCCGTTCTATGTACGATTCTATACCATCAAAGCCCCAAAAGGCTATTGACAATAGTTTGCAGCCTGGTTCAGGCGGTCGAACGAAACCCAAATAATACATTCGTACAACGAAATGTTTTACCGAAACAATCACCAATCTGCCGCCGAATTGTAACCACGTCCGGGGGACCCTTGTGGCGGAGGGGACTAACATGCGCGGAAGCACGGTCCAGTTCTTGTGGCGCGAGCCAGGCTCCACCGGCGGATTCTGTTCCGGCGTTTGCCTGCACGGCCACACCATGCACTCCCAGGAGTGCCTGTCCTTCCTGCCGCGGTATCTGCACCATGTTCCGGGGATTTCGCAAATCGTGAGCCACTACGAACGCGCCCCCCGGAGCGTCGATTTCGCGCGCGCGTGGTGGACTCCGCCCCTCACGCCGGCCTCGGCATTGCGCCTGGAACAGGAGCAGATCACCGGCCTGGGTCTGCGGCCGCTGGTGTCGCTGACCGACCACGACGATATCCAGGCGGGCTTGGCTCTGGGGGTCACGGCCGATCCCGCGGATACCCCGATCTCCGTGGAATGGACGGTTCCGTATGCGCGTTCCTTCTTCCACCTGGGAGTTCACAATCTGCCCCGCAAGTCCGCGCGCGAGTGGATCGCGGCCATGGCCGCTTACACCGGCGCGCCGCGGGAAACGGCATTGCCCGCCATCCTTAATGAGGTGGCGCGCGTTCCGGACGTCCTCATGGTGCTCAATCATCCCTTCTGGCTGGAGGAGGGCGTTGCGGAAGAGGATCATCCTCGCGCCCTGGCGCGCATCCTCCGCGAATGCGTCGATTGCTTCGACGCTTTCGAGCTCAACGGCACGCGGCGCTGGCAGGAGAATGCCGACACCATCGAGCTGGCGCGGGCCCACAGCCGGCCGGTAATCTCCGGCGGCGACCGGCACGCCTGCGAGCCCAGCGCCTGCATCAATCTCACCAACGCCCGCACGTTCGCCGAATTCGCCGCCGAGATTCGCGAGGGTCACAGCTCGATCCTGTTCCTGCCGCAGTACCGCGAACCCATGACGCACCGCATATTGGAAGCCAGCCGCGACATTCTGCGGACCTACCCCGAGTATCCGGGCCGCGAGCGCTGGTCAGACCGCATCTTCTACCGCGGCGAAGACGGCGTGGCGCGAACCGCCGCTCAGATCTGGCAGGGCCGCGAGCCGGGGCTCCTGCGCGGGGCTGTTTCGGCGGTCCACTTCCTGGCGGGATCGCGGTTCCGGCCGGCCTTACGCCTGGTTCTTTCGGAACGCGGAGAACTCCATCCGTGAAGGCCCTGGTCTTGCGATTTCAGGCTTCGGTGGCGGAACTGACTCCCCAACAGGTTGCGCTGCTGCTATCGGTGGGCCTGGTGCTGGGTGTCTTTCCGATCGTGGGATTCCCGACCGTCTTTTGCCTGCTGGCCGCCTTTGTGCTGCGTCTCAACCCGGTGGCGCTGCAGTTGGTGAATAACATTTCCTCGCCGCTGCAACTCGCGCTGTTGCTGCCGCTGGCGCGCATCGGAGCGCACCTCTGCCGGCCGGGAATGGCCGGCGATGGCTCCTGGGCCGGCGCCATCGGATCGGCGGCCCTGCACGTTGTCGCCGGGTGGGCGCTGGTCTGCCCGCCGATGGGAGCAGTGCTGTATGTCACCCTGCTGCTGGTAATGCGCAAGGGCGGCTGCTTCCAGGCGGCCGAATAGGCATCCCGGCATTTTTCAATCGCGGCGTGGTGCTATCGAAGTTCTGAAATCCGTGTGAATCCGCGTCCATCCGTGGCCTATTGCCTTATGTTCGCCAAGAAGAATGGGCCACGGATGGACACGGCTTCACACAGATAAATATCCCGCAGTATCCACATTTGCTTAGGTTCGCGCCAAGGGAAGCCTCGTGGCCCTTCGAGATGGGTTACCCGCAGCGGCATGCCGCCTTGACCCTTTTTCGCTTGACAGGAAGATGCCATGTGCTACATTCTGTACCATGACATGCTGAACCAAATAAAATTATCGTTGCTTGTTTTTCCCGCGCTACTGTTGGCACAGGGACAGCCTCAGTTCGAGGTTGCTTCGGTGAAGCCGTTCGTGCCCGGACCTCCGACTGCCGGCGGACGCGATGGCGGAGGCGGCGGATGCACTCCCTTCAAAATGGACCGCGGCCGGGTGGACATTTGCGCGCGGCTGGCGACGGTCATCGGGTATGCGTACCGCCTGCCTCTCTACCGAATCGTCGGCCCGAACTGGCTGAACGACCGGAGATCCGGGGCATTCGCAATCGCGGCAAAGCTCCCCGAGGGGTCGCCAGTAAATCAGGTTCCGGAAATGCTCCAGTCCCTGCTGGCGGACCGATTCCAGCTCGTAGTGCATCGCGCGAGCCGGGAGGAATTTGTCACCGCGCTGGTAATCGCCAAGGGCGGGCTCAAGCTGAAGGAAGCCGCCACGGTTGACGACGACCCCGGCGCGATCGATAATCCCGGCATCGGCCCGGTGCAGAAAACGGAAAGCGCCGATCACACGTACCGTTGGCAAGCTCCGAGTATCACGCTCGACGGATTGGCCGACCTCTGCAGCGTCGCGGGCTTCATTCCCGCCATCGTGAATATGACGGGGGTGCAGGGGCGCTATCGGGTTGACCTGACGGTGTCCTTGAAGAGGGCATTCGTGGCGGCCGCGGCGGCCAGCGAGATCCACGACAATCCCGGCGCTGGCGACAGCGCGCGGGCGGACATGCAGGACGCGCTGGTCTCGGCGTTTAATGCCGGCCTGGAGAAACTCGGCCTTCAGTTGGAACGCCGCAAGGGAATCGTGGAGACCTTGGTCGTCGACCACGTGGAAAAGACTCCGGCCGGGAATTAGGGCGTCGATTCGCCGCGCAGTTGCAACCCGAGAACCTGCGCGCTCCGGCCACTATTACCGGTCCAACTTTCGAGTAGTTGGAATGATGATTCGATGCCGGCCGAAGAGACGTGCGTCGATGGACAGCCAGCCCGGACCCAGGAGTGTAATTGCCGCCGCAATAGCGGCCACGAACAGGGAATAGGAAAAGGAATCGATCGCCGCCGGAGCGGGTGCAATCCAGGAAAACGCGATACCCGAACTGGTTATGGCAAGCGCCGCGCCTGCGAAAGGCGTCAGAAAGCCGGCCAGCAGCAACGCGCCTGCCCCAATCTCTACCACTGGGAACAGCACTTCCGCCTTTCGAACAGGCGCGCCGTGAGCTACTCCGTGGGTAATCGCCAGTGAGCCGGTGGCGAGGCGCAAGATCAGCAGGCCAACGCCCGGCAAGCCTGAAGGAAACGTCGAGAAAAATCGTCGCAGGGCCCAAGTCCTCAATTCGAGGATAGCGGCAAGGTTAAAAGCGGGCATCCCGCCGGAGTATTATCTGTGAGTACGTCTTTCGCGGTATCGGCCGCCGCAAGCGTTAGAGCTGGATAATCCCGCGCCGCACCGCGATGGCCACCGCCTGCGTGCGATCGTTGGCGCCAAGCTTCTCCATAATGTGCCGAACGTGAACTTTGACGGTTTCCTCGGTGATGAAGAGGCGCTCGCCGATGTCCCGGTTCCGGTTGCCCTCCGCCACCAGTTTCAGCACCGCAATTTCGCGTTGGCTCAGGCCCTCGTCTCCCAGGTGTTCCGCCAACTGCGCGGCCAGTTCGGCAGGAATGCGGCGCTTTCCTTCGTGTACCTGCCGGATGGCCTCCACTATTTGTTTCTGAGGCATGTTCTTCAGCAGGTACCCGTTGGCGCCGGCTTGGAGCGCACGTTGGATCTCGGCGTCACCGTCGAAAGTGCTGAGGATGATGACACGCGCCCCGGGGGTGTCGGCCCGAATGGCAATCATCGATTCGATGCCGCTCATGTCGGGCAGGCGCAGGTCCATCAAGGTGACGTCGGGACGATGCTCGCGATGCATTTGAATCGCCTCGCGTCCATTACCGGCTTGAGACACAAGCACCATGTCCGGCTGATTATTGATGATCGCCGCGACCCCCTCGCGCAGTAAGGGATGATCGTCGGCGGTCAGGACCCGAATCTTGTCCTCGCTCATAGCTTCTTCCCGCTCTTTCCGGATCGCCGCGCCGGCGGCGCCGAATACGCGACACTGTTGGGCACCACGAACTCCACTTCCGTTCCCGCCGAGGCGCCGCTCCACAGCGTTAGCCGCGCGCCGATCCGTTCCGCCCGTTCGCGCATCCCGGTCAAACCCCAGTGCCCTTCCCGGCCGTCGCGCAACACGTTGGCATCGATTCCCCGGCCGTTATCGCGTACGCGGAGGGTAAATTGATGGGGCGCGTATTCCAATGCTACTTCAATGAGAGTCGCGCCGGAGTGCCGGTACGCATTGACCACCGCTTCCCGTCCGATGCGATATGCCTCGTCGCGCAAGGCGGCGTTCAGCACCCGCGGTTCGCCGTCGACTACCACTCGAAACTCGGTCTTCTGCGAACCGCCTACCTCCTCCGGAATTCCGCTGAAGACGTCTTCCAGGTTTTCGGATTCGGCTTCCGACGGCCGGAGTCCCCGGACCGTGTTGCGTCCTTCGTCGATCACCCTCCGCATCAATCCCAGGACTCCGTCCAACGCAGGGCGCGCGGGAGAATTGTCGGGCACGCGATCCAGCGCCACTTCCAGTTTCATACACGCGCCCAGAAAGCCTTGTAGCAGGGTATCGTGCAACTCTTGCGCGATCCGTGTGCGCTCCTGCAGCCGTTCCTCAAAGCGCATGTTTAACTCCGTGGTCAGTTGGTACGTCCGCAAACGGAACACGCCGATAGCTGCGGCGCTCAACACGAAGACGCCAAGGCCGAGAAACCACCAGGTTTGCCAGAACCGCGGCGCGATGGAAATGGCCGTGGCGGCTTCGGCG
The DNA here is from genome assembly GCA_964487165.1 of uncultured Solibacteraceae bacterium. GTDB lineage: Bacteria > Acidobacteriota > Terriglobia > Bryobacterales > Bryobacteraceae > PALSA-129. Next base: position 9,203 of record CAZARO010000053.1, read on the forward strand.
AGGCTCCAAGCGCCGTCCGCATTCCTGGCCATCACGCGAAAACGGTAGGGTCCCGGACCCAGGTTGGTGTAAGCGGCCTCGCGTGCCGCTGTGGGATTGCTCCAGGCCGTATCGTATCCGTCCAGGCGATAGCGAAACAGAACCCGAGCGGGGTCGGCAAGGTTCAAGCCAATGTAACTGAAGATCACGCGATGCGGCGAGGCAGGAACGTGAATGAGGCCGCCTCCATCGAGTTCATCCGCCGCGCCCAGAGTGTTCTCGTCGGCCATCGCGGTCTGGATGTGAACCATGACCGGCAATGAGCGCTTCGCGAGCGCCGCCGGATCGACCACCGCAACGCCCCGATTGGTGGAGAACCAGATTCTCCCTATCTGGTCGGTGATGACGGAGCGGTGGCGCCTCAAATTTGCCGTGCCTCGCTGACCGTCCGCCGCGTCGAAAACGCGCACATCGCCGCTGTCCACTTTTCCGGTGAGCAATCGCTCGCGGTTCACGCGAACCACGCTCTCCTCGGTGGCGATCCATAAGGTGGCGGGATACGCCGCTTGCGCAGGCGCCACGGCGATTCCAACGATGCTCTCGTAAAGCACCGAAGGCACGTCATCCAGCGCGGTGATATGGCCGTCACGGAAGAATGCCAGCCCTTGCGATGTGCCAATCCAGAGAATGGGTCCGTCCGCCGCGAGGCTGATAATATCGTGCGGCGGAAGCCCCTCCGCTCCACGGTAACTACGCCATTGCCGGTTGGAAAAGGCGCTCAGGCCGCCAGTGGCCGCAAACCACATGGTTCCATCGGCGCCTTCTTCAATCGCCGTAACGGAATTGGACGCCAGGCCGTCGGCGGTGGTGAAAGTGTGGAAGCTGCCATCCTTAAAACGGCTGACACCGCCTCCGATGGTTCCCGCCCACACCGCGCCGTCGCGGCTGCGATGCACGCAGAAGACGCTGCCGGCAGCGAGTCCATCGGTGGCGGTATACGTTTGCGCCGCTGGGGCGTCTTCCAGGGGCAGGCGCGTCAGCCCGCCTTCCTGCCGGCCAAGCCAAATCTCATTCTGCCCGCCGGCGATGGAATAGATGACGTCTTTATCCAGGCTCCGGTTGGCGATGTGCTGCACGGTGTAACCGAGGCGCCAGGACAATCCTCCGGTTGACGGAGCAAACCATAGACGGCCGGCCGGATCGGCCCACAATGGGCCATTGTCTTCGGCCACATTTTCCGCGGGAGGGATGCTGGAATACGTCACGAAAGCATCCTCGCGCAGGCGTTCCAGGCCTTGCGGGCCGCCGAACCAAATGTTGCCCTCGCGGTCTTCGAATAGCACGTTGACGGTTTGCGGCCTGCGGCCTCTATCGTCGAGAACGGTGACCGTGCCGGAAACTACCCGCAGCAATCCCTTCGGCGTGCCAACCCAGATGTTTCCTTCGCGATCCTGGATCATGCTCAGTGCCTGCACGCCGCGGATGCCGGGGGCCACGCCGTCCTGGCTGACGGCGCTCCCATCCCAGCGGGTAACACCGTTGTCCATGCCAATCCAAAGGTCCCGGCCGCCGGCCGGCAGGAGGCAATTGATTCTCTCCGACCGCAAACTGGTTCTGAGCATGCGTTCCCCCGGACGCCGCAGGTAAAATAAACCGTCGTCGCGCGTGCCGTACCAGAGCATCCGGCCTTCGGTCTCGGCGATCGCTGTGACGGTCGTTCCTGTGGTCTCAGGCATGGGAATCGTCTTGATGACGCCGCCTTCATACACCAGACTGGCGCTGTGAATCGATTGGAAAATCGGTGTTCCGTCCCCGCGGCGGCACATGACGACGACTACCCGATCCGCCCGCCCAGCGATCATGTCCTTGACCGCGCCATTTCGGTAGCGAAAGAGTCCGTCCGTCGCCAAACGAATCCACAGATTGTTTTCGTTATCCGCAATCAGGCCGAGCACGCGGCCGGAGGGAAGAGCCGGCGCGTCTTTCTTGTCCAGGAGGTGAAAACCCTTGCCATCGAAACGGACCAGGCCCTGGTCGGTTCCGATCCACAGATAACCGTCGTTGGTTTGCGCAATCGCATACACCGCGCCAAAGGAAATCCCCTGCTCGATGCCCCAGCGATCATGAGGAAATTCGGAGAGCGGGCGGTGCGAATCGAGAGCCCATGCGGAAGCAGCGAAGAGCACGACACCCAGCAGCGCCTTATGGGAAGTACTCGAATTTCTCAATCACAACCTCTGAGCCTTCCTGGAAGGGTAGCTTGACATAACGGTCAATGTAAAGGCACATCCGAAACGATTCGATCCCGTGCACCGGTACACTTTGCGTGAAAATGTTTCCGGCCACTGCCTTTCCTGAAGGGTCCGCGGCGCGAACTGTCTGGAAGGCAGCGCGCCCCGGCTCCCATCGCAGGGAATGGATCACTGGCACCACCGGCATGAGTGCGCGCACGGCGTTCTGGCCGGCATAGTAAGGGGGAACAACATACTGGAAGTTTTCCTTGCGGCCGGGCCAATGACGGAATTCCATGTCCATCTCGCCATGGTTTTCGTCAGGCCGCGCGTAGTCCCAGGTGAACATGGTAAAGACGGCTGCCTGGTGCAGCTTGGATGTGTCGCGGACGGTGACCTTGTAGGTTCCGTATCCCAGGCTGCGCGTCAAACTGATTTCGGCGCACGTCCAGTCATCGCCCGCGCGGGCGATTTTCATGTGCAACGCG
>CAZARO010000054.1:0-11822 GCA_964487165.1 uncultured Solibacteraceae bacterium
CTGCGGACCAACTCGATGGTGCCGCCGTCCACCTTGGAGACGTAAGGGATGGCGCACATGGGGGAGTACTGCATGGCGACCTTCTTCATACCGGCGGTGAGTTTCCCGAGGGCGTCGACCTGCTCGGTCCAACTGGAGTAAGCGATGCGGTCGCCGGGGAGTTCGCCGAGGGAGTTGCGCTCGATGCGGTGCTCCATGCCGCGCGGTTCGCCGGAGGCGGGGATCATGTAATACCAGCGGCGGGTGGGCGAAGCGGCGGGGAGGCCGAGGACGCGGTAGGCGAGGGGATCGCGCTGGTGGTGATCGAAGAAGAGCCAGCCGTCGAGGGACTGGGCGCGGAGTTCGGATTGGATTTTTTCGAGGTTCATGGCTGAACCTACAGTCTAGCCGGAAACTCGGCTGCTTACGCGGGCTCGGAAACCTCGAGGGCCGCCGCCAGGGGGGCGGAGGGGCGTGGGCACCATCGATCCAGGGCGTGCCGCAGCGCATCGAGCTCCATCGGCTTGCTCAGGAAATCGTTCATCCCGGCCTCCAGGCACTGCAATCTGGTTTCGGCGGATGCCGAGGCCGTGAGCGCCACAATGGGAATCGAGGACCGTGCCCCATCCAGGTGCCGGATCCGCCTGGCGGCTTCCGCTCCGTCCACCTCCGGCATGAGCAGATCCATGAGCACGATATCGTAATGCCTGTTCTCCATGTAGCGGACCGCGGCCGCGCCATCGGCCGCCAGGTCCACGTGGCATCCGATTTTCTGCAGCATCCGCGTGGTCACCATCTGGTTGATCCGATTATCCTCTGCCACCAGAACTCTCAGCCCGGTAAAATCCCTGGTGACAGTTTCTGCGGCGACAGGTTCGGGAGCGGCCGCGGCGCCGGCGGTGAAAGTGAATTCGAAGGTGGTTCCCACGCCGACCGTGCTTTCCACCCCGATCGCCCCCCCCATCATCTCCACCAGACGGCGGGAGATGGCCAGCCCGAGTCCCGTGCCTCCGAAGCTGCGGTTGGTTGCAGAATCCACCTGGCTGAACGATTGAAACAGGCGTCCGATGCGGTCTTCGGGGATGCCGATCCCGGTATCGCGAACCAGCACACGGATCACGTGCCGGCCATGCAGAGGCGCGGGCTCAACCAGGTGCGCTTCCATTTCTATGGAGCCACGGCGCGTGAACTTCACCGCGTTACTCATCAGGTTGCCCGTCACCTGGCGCAGGCGGACGGCGTCGCCGGACACGTAAGCCGGCAGTTTGTCGTCCAGGTGCAGCCGGCACCCCACCTCTTTTTCCATGGCGGCGTCGCGGAACAGTTGGAAACTCCAGCGCAGGCAAGCGCTCAAATCGAACGGTTCGTCCACCAGTTCGAGTTTGCCCGAATCGATTTTGCTGAAATCCAGAACATCATCCAACACCCTCCGCAGCACTTCGCCGGACGTGCGGATCAGGCTCATCATGGGCCGGAGTTCCTCCGGAATGGACTCCTGTTCGATCAGGCAACTGAGCCCCAAAATGCCGTTCAGCGGGGTGCGGATCTCATGACTCATGTTGGCCAGGAACTGGCTCTTGGCCTGTGCCGCGGCATCCGCCCCCAACTTGGCACGCACCAGTTCGTCTTCCATGGCTTTCCGCGGGCTGATGTCCAGAACGAAGCACAGCGAATATCGCGTGCCTCCGATGGACACCCTGCGCGCCCATAACAAGGCGGTCTGTTTCCCCAGTTTCGGGTTCCAGTAGGTCAGCTCGCGGGAGTCGATGTCGGCGCCCCCTTCGAGCGCCCGTTGGACGATGGCCTGATCCTCCGGAGTGCCGATCCATCCCCGCTCCACCGGATTGCGGCCAATCATACTGGCCCTCGAAAGTCCCAACAGTTCCTCCATGGCGCGGTTCACGTCCACGTACCGGCCAGCCACGTCCTGCAGCGTGATGCCGATGGGGCTGGACTCGAAGACCGTGCGGAAGGCAACCTCCGCCGCGGCTTTTTCCTCGAATTGCCTCTGGATCCGCTGGTTGGCCGACTGCAACTCCGCGGTGCGCTGCGCCACCATCAGGTCCAGGTCCTCCAAGCGCGCCACCGCCTGATTGCTCACCAGCCATTTACGCGTGAGTGCATGGGCCAACTGGACCACCTCGATGTCGTCGAACGGCTTCTTGAGGATCAGCATGTTCTCCGACAGCCCCAGCCGGCGTTGGATGTCGTTCCAGGAGTAATCCGAATAAGCCGTGCATACCACTACCTGCAGGGCGGGATCGGCTTTCCATAGGCGGGTGATGGTTTCCACGCCATCCCACCCGGGCGGCATGCGCACGTCCACAAATGCCAGCGCGTAGGGGCGTGCCAGAGCCAGCGACTCTTCCACTTTCGCCAGCCCCTCCTGCCCCTGGTAGGCCGAGTCAATCTCGAACCTGGTGATCGGCACGGGCTCCGCACCGAACAGCAACTCTTCATCGTCCCGCAGATTCTCCAGCGTCTGCACTTCGCCCAGCAGGATCTTTCGCAGGTCGTCGTGAATCGCCGCGTTGTCGTCGATGACGAGGATTCTATGATTTGGTTCCAGCAAACCTGGCGATCTCATCTCAAGCTCTCTTTCTCATCTCGGGAGCACTCTTCAGCGGCAGTTCCAGAGTGAAGGTGGCGCCGTGTCCCGGCCCGCCGCTTTCGGCGCGCAGCGCCCCGCCCATCCGGCCGGCGGCGAGCGCACACGAGTGCAGCCCGAAGCCGTGACCATCCGCCCTGGTGGTAAATCCGTGCCTGAAAATTTTGGTCAGGTTTTCCGGCGGCAGCCCCACCCCGTTGTCCTCCACCGCCAGGCTGACGCGGCTCTCCCCCAGCCGGCGGATGCCGATGCGAATCACCCGCGGGTCGGTGCCGTTTCCTTCGCGCAGCGCCTGCTTGGCGTTTCGCAGGAGATTCAGCAGGATCTGGAGTATGTTGTGTTTCTCGGCCGCGATGGCCGGCAACCGCTCAAAATCACGCTCCACCTGGATGCCGTGGCGGGCCAATCCAGGGCCCTCGATTCTCAGGGCGTCATCCACCATATCCGAAAGCTGGACATTCTCTACCAGGCCCGACACCTTGGCGTAGCTCTGTTGCGTGGCCACAATCTGCTTGATGTGGCTGACGTGAGAAGACAGCAATTCCAACTCCGCCAAAATATTGTTGCGCTCGGCACGGAAGTGCAGGCCTAGTTTCGCCAGATAGGGGAGCACGCGCTGCCCCTTGGGGTCCTGCGCCAGGAACGCCGGGAGATCGCCCGCGTGCCGTTCCAGCATTTGGACCGCCGTCACCAGGTTTTCTACCCGGGACTCGCGAATCTTGCCCGCCACCAGCGAGGTGGATACATTGACGCTGTTCAATACATTGCCGACATTGTGCAGGACCCCGGTGGCAATTTCGGCCATGCCCGCCCCGCGGGAAAGCTCCATCAACCTCTGCTGGGCGGCCGCCAGGTCTGCGTGGGCCCGATCCTTGGCCTCGATCTGCTCCTGCAACTCGCGGGTTCGTTCCACCACCCGCTGCTCCAGGGTTTCTTTGGCTTCCATCAGTGCGCTTCGTACCCGGTGCCGGGCCACCGAGGCGCCCATCATGTCGGCCACCGCCCGCAGGCTGTCCCGTTCGGCTTCCCCCCACTCGCGATCGTGTACGAAATCGTCGAAGGCCACAATGGCCCACCACTCCCCGGTGACCACCACCGGAACGAAAATAGCCGACCGGATCCGCGTGTCGATCAAATCGCGGAGAGACGGCTCGCATTGCGCGGGAGTTACGGTGATAATCCGGCCTTCCTTCAGAAGACCCACCCATTCTTGTGCGGACTCTGCATGCCAGGGAAAATTCGCCCAGCCTGCCGCGCCGCCTGGCGCGCCCGGAGCCAGCCATTCCTGCTCCAGCCTCGCCCGCAGGGCGCCTTCTTCCTGGCACTTTCTCAACACCGAGCCGCGGCTCGCTCCGGCCGCCTGGCCCACCCTCTCCAGCACCGTCCCGAAAATGCTGTCCCGATCCCCGTCGCTCAGAAACTGCTTCGCCGCGAAGCTCACACTTTCCAGAATCTGGTTCCTTCCCAGGATGGTGCGCGCCATATCGTTGAATGCCACCGCCAGGCGCTCAATCTCATCGCGGCTGTGGACTTCGGCGTGGGCGTGAAGATCCCCGTGAGCTACCCGCTCGACGGCGGCCTGCAGGATCCGGATGGGGCGAACCAGCCGGGCGGCAAAGACCAGAGAGATCACCAGGCTGAGGCCGCCACAAAGCAGCGCCATGGCTCCCGTACCTTGATACGTGCGCCGCACGCTCTGGTCGTAAGCATCCAGCGACAGACCGACGTGAATCCAACCCCATTGGATGCCGCTGTAGTCGAACGGAAAAGCGTACTGGAAGACGCGGCGCCCGAACAGCGGCGAGGTGCCGATAGAACTGACGGCCGTTCGCGCCACCGGGCGCCACGCATCGCCTAGTTTTTCGGTTTTCCAGGTGGAGCGGTCGATGACTAGCGAAAAGCCGTCGTTCTTGGTGATTACTAAATAGTCGATAGCCTTATCGCCGGACAGAACCTGCATCGCCTGGTCCACCACCGCGGAGTAGTCTTCCGAGACAGCGGCCCCGGCGGCGACGCCTCGAATCGAAACCGCCACGCCGCGGGCCTTCGATTCGAGACTCAATTCGAACTCGCGCTTCTGTTCCGGAACGATCACCATCACGAAGACCGCCAGGGTGACCAGCGTGACCATCCATCCCAGCAGCGTGATGCGGAGCGTGATGCCTTTCGGGAGATGCATATCGTCAGCGCGCTCCCTTGGCGCGATACGCCGGGTCGCCCTCCGCCGGCTGCGAACCGGCGAGCCGGCCGTAATCCCGCCATAACTCGCGTGCGGAGTCCAGGTCTCCGGGCTGCAAACGCACCAGGCGGTCGGTCTTGAAGACCATAAGCATCTGACGCCCTCGCGGGTCGCGGTTGAGCCCCAGCATTCCTTCCATCAGTTCCTTCTGTCCCGGGCGCGCTTCCGAGGGCACCCCGACTAAGCCTTCGACCATCGGCCGGGAGCGAGCCACCACCGCCAGCCTTCCCAACTGGGGATTCATCTCCTTCGCAAGATTCAAATTGACCTCGTCCACCACACAAGCGTCGACGGAGCCGAAGAATACCGGCAAAATACATGCCTGCGGCTTATCCAGCACTTTGATGGAGGCGAAGAACGCCGCCGCGCGCCCCAGCTTTTCTTTGCCGAGCAGGACTTCCAGCCAGATAGCCGCGGTTTTTCCCGACCCACGCGAAGATACCAGAATATTTCTTCCCCGCAAGCGGGCGATGGTGGAAGCCCCCAAAGAAGGGTTCACCAGCAACACGTAGGAGTAGGCGGTTCCCTCCGAGCCTCGAGCATCCGCCAGAACCGGTACCATCAGACGGCTGCTTTCGAGCTCCAGGTAATCGGAGGCGCCCATCAGGAGAACGTCCACGGAATGGTTTTGCAGCCGCTCCCGTATTTCCTGAATGCTGTCGGAAATATCCACCCTGGAGTCGGGCTGAAAGCCGATCTGTTGAGCCATGATGTCGAACCATACCTTGATGGCAGCCCGGGCGTCGTTGCGGTTGATGGCGCTGAAGATGGTGCTGCTGGCGACCCCGCGGATCTGAATCCGGTTCAGTTCTCCGGCCTCCACACCGGCACCCGGCGTGAACGGCTGCGCCGGGGCGGTGCCCAGCGCGGCCATCCAGCCCAGTAGCGCGATGCGCAAAGTCAGACCTCCCAGAGGGCGCATGTCAACGCCTCTCCTCACCGTGGCGCGCCAGATTGTTCTCCGTCGCCGGGGAAGCGGGCTGACGGCCCGGAGAACCAGTCAACCGGTCGTACTCTTTCCACAGCTCGCGCGCCGCGTCAAGGTCGCCCGGCTGGATGCGCACCAGGCGATCGGTCCGAAAGACCATGAGCAACTGCCGGCCGCGCGGGTCCTCGTGGAGCGAAAGCATGCTGTCAATCAACTCTTTCTGGTATGGGTGCGGGTCGGCGGGCACGGCGATTACGCTCTCTATCATGGGGCGGCTGCGGGCCAGAATCCGCAGCTGGCCCAACTGAGGATTCATCTCCTTCGCCAAATTCAGATTGACCTCATCCACGACGCAAGCATCCACGGTGCCGAAGAATACCGGCAGAATACATGCCTGGGGTTTGGCTGCAGGCTTGACCGAGCTGAAGAAGGCCGCCGCGCGCGCCAGTTTCTCCTTGCCGAGCAGGACCTCGAGCCACGCCGTCCCGGTTTCCCCCGAACCCCGCGCGGAAACCAGGACATTCTTACCCCGCAGGCCAGCGACCGATGTGGCGCCCGAAGGGTGAACCAGCAGGACGTAAGAATAGAGTGCTCCTCCCGTGGTTCGGGAATCGGTTAGAACCGGCACGATCAGGTTGCTGCTTTCGAGTTCCAGATAGTCGCGGAAGCCCAGCGAGAGCAATTCCACGGAGTGGCTCCGGAGGCGCTCCCGGATCTCCGCCACGCTGTCAAGGATATCCACTGTCGAGTCGAGGATATAGCCCCTCTGGTGCGCCACCACGTCGAACCAGACCTTGAGGGCGGCGCGAGCATCGTTGCGGTTGACATCGCTGAACACCCGCCCGCTTGCGACCCCGCGTAGGCGTGCGTGCCGGAGCTCGCTGGACGCCGGGTTGGGAGCGACCTGCTGCGACGCGGCCGGCGCACAAAATGCCGCTAGCAGGCACCACAACATTCGCCAATTCGACCGCCGCAGCTTCAATTTCCCCCCTTGCGCCCCGCCGGGGCCAACCTGGCGCGGACCGATTCGGCCTTGTCGAGAATGTTCAGGCTGCTGGCCAGGCAACTGGCGTCCCGAATCGTCAATTCATCGAAGTGAAACAGCGCGGCCAGTTGCCGGCCGGCCGGGCTGGAAAGCAGAGTCTTGTGCAGGTTGAAGAATTTCTCGCGGCTCGGGTCGCGATAGTTCTTACGGAAGGCGTAGAAGCAGGTCACCAGCAAGGGAGAATTGGCGACCGCAATCAAGTTCCTGCCAACCTGCGGGTTCAGTTCGCACATCGTCTCAAATCCTCGCCTGGAGGTGAGGCAGGCCTCTGACTGGCCAAAGAAGACCGGCAATATCACGCGGGTTACCTTGGTATCGGAGGTCGCGGCGCCGAAGAAACTGTCGGCGGAACCCAACCGCTGCTCATCCAGCGCCGTGGTGAGCCAGGCCGGCGCAACGCACATCTTGGGAGCCTTCAACATGTTGAGCCGGCGGCCCCGCAGATCGGCCAGGCGGCTGAATCCGCTGTCGCGCTTGACCAACAGAAGGTACTCGTCCGGTCCGGACGTACCAGCTCCCACGAATATTTCACTGGTGTCGAGCAAGTCGCTGATTGGGCGGTACTCCACGACGCTCAGGGCCGCCGCGTCCAACTGGCCCCCGCGGACCCGGCGCACGATTTCCTCGGTGGACGAAAAAACCTTGGCATCGATCTCGATCGCGACGTTCAAATCCGCCTGCATGCGCCTGATCCATGTCTGCATGGCCGCGCGGGCGTCGCTCAGGTTTACGTCTACCACCATGCTTTCCGAGATGGCCAGCCGAAGCGGCGCCCCGTCGCCGGCAATCCCTGTGCGCAACCAGGGCCAGGTCCCCAGCAGAACCGTCAGAGCCTGGCGTCGCGAACTGCTGCCCGGCGAGATCATTTCCGGCCTCCGCCTGGCCTGGCGCGGACGCGGTCCGCGGCGTCAAGGATGCCCAGCGCCGGCGACAGGCAGGCGGCATCCCGGACGGCCAGCCCCTGGAACTGGAAGAGCGTGGCCAGTTGCTGCCCGGCCGCACTGGCCGGCATATTGGAGTAAACCTTGGCGAATCTCTCCCGGTCCGGACCCCGGTAGTTCTTGTGAAATGTGTAGAAGGTTGCGACCAGGAGAGGAGAACTGGCGATGACGGTCAGGTTTTTGGCAACCTGCGGGTTCAGCTCACCCATCAGGTCGAAGCCGCGCTTCGAGGTCAGGCAGGCATCCGCCTGGCCGAAAAATACCGGCAACACCACCCGCGAAGGCTTAATGTCGGTCGCCACGGAACCGAAGAATTGATCGCCCGGGCCCAAATTCCCTTGTTCCAGAAGGGTCGAGAGCCACGGCATTGCGACGCACATCTTGGGGGACCGCAGCATGATCAGCCGGCGTCCCCGCAAATCGCTCAAGCTCCGAACCCCGGCGCTGTTCTTCACCAACAGGATGTACTGCTCCGCCCCATCGGTCTCGGCAATGATCTGGCTGCGATCCAACACATCGGCGATCTGGTGGTATTCGACCACGTTCAGCGCCACCGCATCGAACAGACCGGCGCGGGCGCGGTGTACGATCTCCTCGGTAGTGTCGAATACCTTGGGTTTTAATTCGATTACGATCTTTAAGTCAGCCTCCATCCGTTTGATCCAGATGGTCATCGCCGCCCGCGCGTCGTTGATACTTACGTCCGAAACCAGGCTCTCCGAGATGGCCAGACGGATGGGCGCGCCGGGGTCGCCGGACAGCAGCCGGGGCCACAACGCCCAGCCACCCAGCATCATGCCGAGGGCGCGTCGTCGCGAGCTGGTAGCGCTTTGGCCTTCGGCGGCCGATGGCAGGTTGACGTTCCGCATGGCGCTTTCCTTCCGGCATTACGGTCCGGGATTCAACCTCCCCGCGATCTCTTTTCCAACCAGCAACGAGACCTGCGACTCGATGGCCACCAGGTCGTAGCGCGCCTTATCGTACTGCGCAATCAGCAGGGCCTCGAATAATTGCGCGCGGATTACCTTCTCAGTCTCGACCAGCTCGCTCTGGTAAGCCCGCGAGGTGAGGTCGCGGTCTTCTCGCGCGGCCACCATCGCCTTCTCGGCAGCCTGGTAGGTTTTCGATGCCGCGTCGAGCCCCAGAAACAACTCGCGCAACTGCAGGCCGATGCCCTCGCGCAGCAGCAGCTTCTGTTCTTTCAGTTGGCCCACCTGGGCCAGCGCTTCCGCCACTTTGTTCTTAGTCAGAAAGCCATTGAAGAGGGGTATCTCGGCACCCACCCCGATCGACCAGCCGGCCTTATTGTCCGCGGTAGCCATCCCCGTGGTATAGCTGTTCCACCAGCGGTGCAGCTCGCCCGTAAACGCGATTTTGGGCCAGTAGTCGCTCCGCGCGGTGGTCACTGCGCCCTGCAACGCCTTCAGGCCGGCCTCGAGCTTGGCCCAATCGGGATTGAATTCATAAGCGGTACCGACCAGTTCCTCCAGATTGCCCGCAAACGGCCGGTAAGGCAGTTCTTCCGCCGAAGGCCGCACGGTGGCATTCCAGGGCAGACCCATGGTATAGGCCAGCGCGGCTTCTGCCTCGGCTTCATTCCTGGCCAGTTCCGCTACCATCGAGCGGATGGTCTCTACCATCTCCAGATTCTCGAGGTAGTCTGTCTTGTTCACCTTGCCGGCCCCGTTCTTGTACATGGATCCCGTCAATTCGAGGGTCACCTCCATGCGCGCCAGCGTGTCTTCACCCACCTGTCGCAATTGCCGCGCCAACAAGGCTCCCCAATATAGCCGCACCACGCTGTCGGTGATTTCGAGATCGGTCCGCCGCGACTCGGCCTGCGCCGCTTCCACGGCGCCGTGCGCCTGCTCGCGGTAGCCTTTCCGCATACCGCCGTCAAAGAGGAGCCAGGTCACATTTCCGGTGGCATCGAAGTTCTGCGGATTGGCGAGCTTGATGTTCTGCTCGGGTATAGGAAATACCTGCGGCGACGTGGTGATGCTCTGGCCCGGAAAACTGACCGGCATCTGGATCGCGGCAGGCGGGAATCCGGGAGCGAAGGCGTTGGCGGGGATGGTGACGGATGCGGTGCCTCCGGGGACGTTGACAGTCTGCGACGGAATATACATTGTCGAAGCAGGGAAAATGAAGTTGGGGGATTGGCTAAGCTGGGTCCATCCGCCCTTGGCGCTAACCTGCGGCCAGTAGGCCGCCAGTGCCTGCCGGTGCTGCGCTTCGGCCATGGCTACCGCAAATCGCGATGCGGGGCGCTGGTGATTCTTCTCCATGGCGATGCGCAGGCAGTCCTCTAAGGAAAGAGCCTGGGTCGCCAGGAGGCCGGAGGGTGGCATGTCAGAAGCAGCCATAAGGTGGACCGCTGAGGCGGCGCTCAGCGCTATAACCAAGTAGCCGATTGGCGTGGACTTCATTTTCGGTTTTCCATGATCGCGGCTTGACAGGGGAGCGAGACGCTCCTCAGTACTCTTATCGGATGGAGCTTAAAGGTGTTATAGCGATTTGTGAGCGCGGCGCAAGTTTAATTGCAGTTTGATACAGTACGTCCCAATTAGATCCGGCATCGGGTAAAATCTTAGCAATCATGATCGAGAATCAATGGCAGGAAATCGTGGGTACGCCCATATCGCCGGAAGATGCCTGGCGGGTACTCGATGAGTGGAGGGCGAAGCGGAAGGAAATCGGGATGCTTTTCTGCGGACGGTCGGGCACGGCGGTGATTTTGGCCATGTGTACCGTGCGGGCGACGCGCAACGGCTTGCTGCAGATGAAAGGGGACGGTGCGGGCGCCTCACTGAATCTGCGGATGGCGAAATTCACTTACGGCCCCATGCAGGTATGGCCGAATTGGCCGTCCGGGCCGGCGGTGGAGGTCCTGGCGCTGCAGGCTTACCTGCCCAACGGCGATTGGTTGGTGCTGGCTGAGGGGTACCTGCCCAGGGAGCTGTCGCCACTAGCTTTGCCGATGTGAATCAGGCCGCCAGATGGAGGCGGCGGACGCGCCGGTCGGCCTCGAGGCCGGTATTAAAGGAAAGCCACAGCGGTACTTCGCGCAACTCCAGGCCGGAGACCGTGCGTACCGTCCGGCGCTCCGCCCAGCCACCGATTCGCGCGGGGAAGCACATCCACCCCACGGCATCGTCAAACACAAACCAGTGCTGCAGATCGCGCGGGCTTCGGTAGAGTCGCGGCATCGGTTTCCTCCCCTCCTGTCGGCTCAGGCCGCAGGCCTTGGAGGCGGTGGGGACGGTTTCGGCAGTTGGTACAGCACGGCAAATCTCCTCTTGCGGCTAATACAAACTATTTTCTTATTCATTATGGTGAACTTTAAATGAATTCAAATAATGGCGCAACTAAAATAATGCGGGTAGCGATGGGAATACCCTCTTTTGGGGTTATCGCGGGTGAAATCACCCAATAGCGCGCCAATCGCGCAAATTTTCCACAGATTAGATCTCCTTAGTTATCAGGCAGATAGTGATTTATTGTAGATAAATACCTCTTTTTATCTTGCATTGACCCAAACCCTGTGTGATACTGCCCACAAATCTAAATTTCTCCGATGTCGCACTCTTTTGAGGGTGGCTGAAAGGGGTAGAGATGAAGACTCTGTTGTCGACAATGCTCTCATGGCGGTGGCACGCGCCCTGCCTGCCTCCCCGCCTCACCGAGTTCCAACCGCAAGTTCCCTCCCGGTATTCCTCACGCTAAAACAGGAGATCCCCATGGCAACCGCTCGATTACAGATGGAGCCGCAGACCACCCAACAGCCTGGAATCAGCCGCTGGTGGCGGGTAGTAGGCGGGCTTTCGATGAACCTGGCCCTCGGAACACTGTACGCCTGGAGCGTATTCGTCGCACCCCTGGAGAAACAATTCGGGTGGAAGCGCGCGGATACTTCCATGGTCTTCACCATCGCCGTTGTGGTGTTTGCGCTCAGCTTTGTGGTGGCGGGCCGCATTCAGGACAAATTCGGGCCGCTCTACTGTTCGCTGGCAGGCGGAGTCCTGGTGAGCCTGGGATTCTTCCTGTGCTCTTACACCACCAGCCTCACCTACCTCTTTATC
>CAZARO010000055.1:0-11797 GCA_964487165.1 uncultured Solibacteraceae bacterium
GGCGCCGTCTTGCCCAGCGCCTTCATGCGCGCTTCCACTTTCGCTGCTTCGTCGTCGCGCTTCAGCTTGCGGAGGAGGGTGCTGTAGTTGTCCAGCGTCTTCGACAGCAGATCCTTCTCACCCACCGATTTGTCACTCGGAAGCGCGGGGATTTTGCTGGCGATCGCGATGGCCGTAGTGTACTGCTTCTCGGCGCTGACGGTATCGCCCGTACCTTCCAGCACCAGCCCCAGATTGTTCAAATTTTGCACTGTAGCTTTCTCACGGAGAGCCAGGGACCGCCGATAAAACGGCTCCGAATCGGCGTATTTCTGCTGCGCGGCAAGCGCCACGGCCAGATTATCGATGGCCGCGGTGAGGTCGGGATTGGTGGGTCCCATGGACGGTTCCCAAATGGCCAGGGAGCGCCGGTACAACCCCTCCGCTTCGGGGAAGCGCTCCTCATGGAAGAGCAGCAGCGCCAGTTTGTCCAGGTTGGGCGCCAGCTTGACGTCGGCCGGTCCCACAGCGCGCTCCTGAATCCACACGATGCGGCGCAGCGGCGGCTCGGCGGGCGGCAAATTCTGCTGTTTGATGAAGACGTCGGCGAGGTTGTCGAGCAGCGGCACCAGGGACGCATCTTCGGGGCCCAGATTGCGCTCGACGATTCCGATGGCGCGGCGGAAATTGGGCTCCGCCACGGCGAAGCGCTTCTGCGCCATGTAGAAGCTGCCCAGTTCGGCGCAATCGCCGGCCAGGTCGAGATCGTTGCGTCCGGCGTCCTTCTCGCGGATGGAGATGGCGCGCAGCAGTTGTTGCTCCGCCTCGCCGGCGCGATCGAGCGCGGCATAAGCGCCGGCCAACAGCTTCAAGTGGGGAATCAGCGTGACGCTGTGGTCGCCGTCCGATTTTTCGAGAATATTGAGAGCGCGCAGGTAAGCGGTCTGGGCGTCGGCATGGTGCCCCTGAGCACGCTCGACAGACCCGAGCGCATCGAGAATCGGCACCAGCGGTTTCTGGTCCGCGCCCGGCGCCGCGTCCGCCAATGCCAGCGCGCGCGCCAGCAGCGGCTCGGCCTGCGCGTATTTGCCCGCGGCAGCCAGTGAGGCAGCGTCGCGAAAGAGCTTGTTGGTGTCCTCCTGGGCGGCCAGCGCCAAGGGCAGCAGAAGCAGGGCAGCGGTTTTCAGCATGACGTTCCCCCTTTACTGGTGGTACAGACGGCGATACATATCCGCGTTGCGCAGGACCGCCTGCACGTAGTCGCGGGTCTCGGTAAACGGGATCGATTCCACGAACTCCGCTGGCTCGCGATACTGATTCCAGGAGAGCCACTGGGAGGAGCGCGCGGGGCCGGCATTGTATGAGGCCAGGGTCTCTTCCACCTTGTCGGCGTTGTCGCTCAGCATGCCGTGGAAGATAGCGGCGCCAATCTTCAGATTGACGGCCGGCTGAAACAGCAGCCGATTGGTGAAACGCTGGATGCCGGCCTTGCGGGCGTATTGCCTGCCGGTCACGGGACGCACTTGCGTGAGTCCGTAAGCATTGGCGGGCGAGAGAGCCTGCGGGTCGAACTCCGATTCCTGGCGGATGAGGCCGGCGAGCAGAAAGGAGTCGATCCCGGCGGCTTGCGCGCTACGTTCGAGATCGGCGCGGTAGGGCAGCGGAAACAGCAATTCCCAGTATTTGCGCGGCGCGGCGTTGATGGGGAGGCTCAAATACTCGGGCGCCATGCCTTTCATAATGTGCAAGGCCTGATGCGGCGCGTCCGCGGAGACGGCCATCTCCAGGCCGAGCAGCGCCGGCTGGCCGCCGTTGCGCGCGGCGAAGCGGAGTTCGGAATCGGCGATATCGGAGAGGCCGGCGGAGCGCAACAGGCGGGAGCGCGCGATGCGCAGGGTGGTGGGGCGGGAGGGCTGTGGCGGCACCGCCTGCGCCGCCGGAATCGACAGGCCGGCAAGGAACGTAACGATGGGGGCTTTGGGTGCGGCGTCGGCCGGTTTCCGCTCGCGCGCCAGCATGGCGTAGTAGTGATTTTCCCAGGCGCCGGTCAGGCGCCGGTAGCAGGCGCGCGCAGCGCCGGGGTCGCCGGAGCGCTCAAACCAGCGACCCAAAAAGTAGAGAGCCGCGCCGGCGGTGGGATGCGTGGGATAGCTGCGGGCGTGCTCCATGAGCAGCGGCTGGGCTTGCGGGTCATCATGCAGATAGGCCTGAAAAGTCACCTTCCAGTGGGCCAGCGCGGCTTCCGGCGCGTTGGGAAAATCCTGGAAAACGGCGCGATAGAGCGGCACGAATTCGTCCGGCCGGTTGATCAGCAGAAAGCGATTGGCCGCCGATAGCAGCGCCTTCAGACGCCAGGGCGAGCGCGGATAGCGTTGCGCGAGGCGCTCCAGCACGGACTTCATCTCATCGTCATCGGTGAGGTGGCGCGTGCATTCCTGGAGGTAGGCGAGGCGTTCGGCGTCGGCCTCCGATTCGGGCAGGTCGAGCTGGCGCAGATAGGGATAAGCGGAGGCCGTCCGGCCATCCAGGAAATCCGCTTCGCCCATGCGCACGCGCGCCTGGTCGCGCTCCAGGCCGGTGAGCTGGCCGGCCAGTTCGGCATACTCGGTGCGGGCCTGGCGAAGAGCGCGCGTTTCCAGCAGGCGGTCGGCGTGGTGCAGGAGGAGTTGCGGCGAGGGCTGCGGGTAGGCCGCGCCCATGGATTGCTTCAGGGTGACCAGGGCGGCCGCGGCGCGCGTGGCGGCATCGCCCGTGAGGTACTGCGAGACGATGCGCTGATAGATTTCAACGGCGTGTTGCTGGTCGCCGGCGGCCAGGTAGCAATCCGCCAGGTTGATGTCGCCATCGGGTTGCGACAATTCGGCGTAATGATCGCGCAGGAGCTTCACAGCATCGGCGGGGGCGCTGTCTTTGGCGGCGCGGGCCTGGAGGATCCAGGCTCTGCCGGTGAACGGGGAAATCACCTCGCCGGCATACACCGGTCGCAGTCCCTCGGCGAGGCGATCGAAGTCTTTCGATTCCACGCGCGCGACGGCCATGTAGTAGGCGGTGTAGTCGGCAATGGGCGCCAGGGCGGGCTGCGCTTTCCGCAAGGAGGCGATGGCATCGGGGTAGTCCCTGGTCTCGAGCGCCGCGACGCCTAGCGCGAGGCGCGCCAGGGGCGCCTCCTTGGGATGCGCGGCGGCGTACGATTCGATGGCGGCGCGCCGCGGCACCGAGGGCGTTTCGCGATAGGCGCGCACCATGGCGGCCAAGGTAGTGGGCAACGGTGCGGCCGGCTTGGCGGGCGCACGCTTGGTCTGCGGACTGCCGGAAGCGGTGAGCGCAACCAGTGCCAGCAGGCTAAACCTCACGCGCCTAGACCAACGGTCCGGGATAATCTTTGCCAAGCAGGTCCGCATCGTCATGAGCCAAGGTCCGTACCAGCTCTACATGGATGTAGTCCACCATGTTGGTACATTTGGCGAAATACGTATCGCGAAAGGTTACCCGCGCGGCATCGATGCGCGGGCGCAAGGCCCCGTAAAGGTTCCGCTCCATGCGGCCCGATTGCACCGCCGCGGCATCCTGCAGGCGCATCTCCGCTATCTGGACGCGTGCGAAACGTTGCGCGCGCAGATGGACGGCCTGATCGGCGGCCGGAAGCGCGTCCCACGCGGACACCGGCGCGGGCGCGATGGTCACCAGCGGCGCTTCCGGTAGCGGCGCTTCGGCGACCGGAACTTCGGATGCGACCGGCTCCGGTGCGGGCGCTTCCGGAGGCACCAGGGAGTCCCACACGGCGGCACCCACCTGCGCCAGCATTTCGAGAGCGGCGCCTTGCACCGCGCCCCACCCATAGAGCAGCGCCGGGACGCGGCCGTTCACCACCAGCGGGTAGATATAGGCGCGCCCCTCGGGCGAATGGGCGGCCAGCGAGACCAAGCCCTCCGATACCTCGGCGGCGGTAGTGACGGCGATCACGGGATCGCGGCTCTCCACGGCGCCGGCCAGCGCCGGTGCGGCGGACAGGGGGATTTCGAGGGCCGAGAAGGCCGCGGCTTCCTCCGCCGCGACGCCGCGAATCTTGTCGCCCTTGAGGTTGGCTTCGACGACCAGAAAAATGGCGGCGCCGGCCGCGAAGGCCATGGCGGCATCGAGGAGAGTGGCGGCCAATTCGTCGAGCGAGGTGGACTGGCGGATGCGGCGTACCGACTGGTTCAATTGGTCGGCCAACTCGCGGCGCGCGCGGCTGCGGGCCTCATCGAACAGGCGCTCCACTTCGCTGGACAACTGCGAGAGTTGGCCTTCGAGCATCTGGCGGAGCGGAGAAGTCGCCGGGGCACCCATCCCTGCGACTATTTTAGCAGGTAGGGAAAAGGGGACTGGTTAGTCGTTAGATAACGTCTTGAGCCAGGAACATTCCAGCAGCTGCGGGTCGGCCGTCACCAGAGTTAGGTCTAAGGTCAAAGCGGTTGCTGCCAGAAACACGTCGCCCGGGTCGGGCTCTGGGAGTTGGATTTGGGAGGCTGTGGTGGCGATCGCGAAAGTGAAGGGAGCTTCCCTGAAGGGCGCGTGGGAGAGAGCCCGGTCGAGCCACCTCGAGAAATCGGGCGTGGCGCGCAGTCTCTTACGC
The DNA here is from genome assembly GCA_964487165.1 of uncultured Solibacteraceae bacterium. Classification (GTDB taxonomy): domain Bacteria; phylum Acidobacteriota; class Terriglobia; order Bryobacterales; family Bryobacteraceae; genus PALSA-129. The sequence continues at coordinate 4,595 of CAZARO010000055.1, forward strand.
CGCTCGAGCTGGCGCGCCTCCCAGATCGAAACCGGGGACAGGTACACTTCGTTACCGGACCGTTGAAGTTCTCTTTGCACGCGTCGCCCTAACTTCCCGGGGCTTGTCGCGGCCCAAATCCAAATATGCGTGTCGAGGAGCAGTTTCACTTCTTGGCCATCGTCCAGCCGTCGAAAGCGCCAACAGGCCCGACTATGTCGCCGGTGATCTCCAGGGAGCCCTTCATGTACCCGAGCCACGATTTCTTGCGCGCCGGCCGCGCTGGCACCACTTCGGCTACGGGCCGCCCAAACCGGGTAATGCGCACAGGTGTGCCGGTTTTCCGCACGTCCTCCACGACGGCCAGACAGGTTGCCTTGAACTTGGAAATCGCGATCTCCCGCATGTCCAAGTTGTACCATAGTCAAAGACCATGGGCCAATCGGTCGAGCAGCGCTCTGTTCTACGGGAGGTGCTCAATCTGCACGTCCCGCCAATGCTCCTTGAGGTACTCGGCCACCAGGCGTCGATGACAGTGGTGCGGCTTTTCTTCGCTACAAAGAAGACAACCGCCATCCAGGATCTCGCGCGGAGTATTTTCTATTTGCCTCGACCGCATCAGGTCGAGAAACTGCCGCTCGTATAGTTCCCAATCGCCGTTCTTCTGCTTCTTGTAGGGATCGAGAATCTCGGAGGTGGGAGCGAGCTCGACAAGGTGCAGATATTCGATCTTGCAGATTGCTCTCGCGAAATACCTCAGATCGTCCCGCTTCGTAAAGCCCGCAAGCTGGGAGACATTGTTCAGGCGCACGTCCAGGAGGCGCGTCACCCCCGCGTTCTCCAACCGTGTGAAGAACGTTTCTGCCGATTTCCTGGTAAATCCGATGGTAAAAATGGTCACCCAATTCCGCTCCTGACGGTGGTGGCGTCCTCCGAGGCCGAATCGTATGCGATGCGCTCCTCTTGGCGGCGGTAGGCGTCGGCTAACAGTTCTTCCCGCGAGAGGAATAGATGCTCCTCGGACAAATGGAGCATATCCATCAGCCGGCCCATCGCCGCCGTGTGGCTCTCAAGCTGGCCATCTGCGTGAATATGCTCAATTTCGAGGCCGAATGGGACAAGATTCCGGGCTACCAGAATCGCTCGGTGGCACTCCAGCGGTTCCTTTTCCGCACACATGAGGGCGATGCAGAAACCTTCCTCCACTCCACGGAGCACGCGCTTCAGGCCATGTCTGAATAACTCCGTCTCCGCCAGCCTGGAGTATTGCACTTTCCCGCCCTGGTAGCATGCCGGATCGTCGCTCCGTGCACCTAATTCCCGGCCTAGAAAACGGTAGGCGATACCGTGTCCGAGCAAAGCTTGTTCCAGTTCCTCCCGGTTGAATTGAGAATTCATCCGGCTGTAAGGCTTCGAACGCACGTCGCAGAGCGCCGTGATGCCATGCTGCCGCAGGAGTTCAATCAGGCGCTCCTGCGCATGTGTCGAATGTCCGATCGTGAAAACGGCGTCCCGCATTTTAGAGTGGTTGTCTGCCAATAACAGCAGCCACAAGCTTATAACATGAACCGTCTGTGTGGGCTTCCCCCAGACTGATGCACAGATAGGTATCTTTCATTTTATATTCCGCGTTGGGACGCGCGAGCAGCGCCCGCTCCGCCACCGGGTCGGTGACAATCAGACTGTGGGGTATGCCGAGGTGGGTGAAATGCGCTCTCACCCTCCGCCGAGGGTTCTGGAATTCCGCGCCCTCGTTTATCACGCGGATGATTAGGTCCTCCGGTTCCACCAGCGTGAGCGAGTTCCTGAGCTTCGCGGCCAACTCGACCTTCACGCGATCGTTGAGTCCATAGTAGGTCGAATCCCCTTGGTTCCAGAGCGGTGCGGGCCTGTCGACAAGGTGTTTTACCTCCGACGGAGCGATCTCGCCCTTTTTGACCCAATAGTAACCGGCATCGATCACGTAGTTCTCCGACTGGTGAAGTTGCGGCGTCGCCCCAATAATTGGGATTTCGATTATGTCCAGCACCTTCGCCGAAACGCCGTTTTCATACCGCCGTTCTTCTTCGGAGATTTCGGCCGACGGCCGCGCACTGATGGGACGAATCCAAGGGCCGTAGCCACCCGCATAGATCTCTTTCCCGGCGAAGCAGCGGCCAGAATTCTTGCGGGAGTTGGCCAGACAGACGATTGTTTTCGTCTCGCCCATCTCTTATAAACCATCTAAATCATGACGCGATTCAATCCCTGGCGCAAGCTGGGACCTACACCGAGGAGCGGCTTCACTTCTGGCCATTGTCCAGCCGTCGAAAGCGCCAACAGTCCCGACTCTCTCGCCAGTGATCGCCCGGGTGCCCTTCGTGCACCCAGGCCGCGATTTCTTGCACGCCGGCGGCCCGGAATGCTTCGATGGGAATCGCGATAGCCGTTTATGATTTCCTCTTGGTCGCTTTAGGAATAATGAGCTGGGAGAAGGCCACCCCCGCAGCTATCGCGATGAAATATGCAGTCGAAAGCGCCGGGTCGTCCGGAACGTACATCGAATCGCTGGAGCCGCGGAGGCGCCGGGAACCTAGCGCCAAGCCGGCCAGCACCAGAGCCGTGACCGCACATACCAGCATTCCGGTCCTGGCGGCATCCTCCCGGTCAGTCCAAACTCCCTCTGAATCCGGCGAAGCCACCGCACCGGCGAAATAATGAATGAACATGCCCGTGAAGAGGCCGAAGACGATCCAGATCGCGTAAAATAGCGCCCTGGTCGTGGACCAAGGGAACACAAGATCCATAACCGTGCAGACAACTGCACCCGCGATGTCGGACACGATCACGAGTGCGACCGCGCAAATCGCGATTTTGAGGAGCCTTCGTCCGAGTGAGGCCGGCTTGCCGTCCTTGCCTGCGGGACGCGTTCTTTGAAGCTCCGCCGCAACTTTGTCGATGGTTTTTTCGCCATAGTCGAAGGCGTGCCTGCTGCCGTCCTTGAGTATCAGGACGCAAAGCCGCGTCAGCCCGCGATCGTTGATTTCCACGCGCCGGATATCGCGCCGGTCGATTTGCAGCCCTCCTTCGCCATCCCATTTGACGAAAGTCTTTGGACCCTTGGCATGCTTGAGGCTCGCATCGCATGTGCCCTGGTAAAGCAGTCGCCGATTGGTGACCGTGAGGTTCCCTCGGCACTTGTCACCGCCGGGCGGAAAGTACGATACCTGGGACGCGTCGATTTCCACTTCGCCGGGTTGCAGGCGATTATCGGGGGACACGCTTCTCCTCTGCCGTTGCAATCAGCACTTCGGAAATATAGTACTCGATCTTTGGCCCTTTAGCGGTATCCTTTCCGGAGGAGGAGTTCATGAGCCGATACAGCTTGTTGGTACTGGCGCTGATGCTGGTGCTGGCGATTCCGGCCCGCCCGGCCGACATCGCCGGAAAGTGGACCGCTTCGTTCGACACCCAGGTCGGCGTGCAGAACTACACGTACACCTTCAAGGTCGAAGACGCCAAATTGACCGGCACTGCGGAGTCGCAGTTCGGCAAAACCGAAATTGCCGAAGGCACCGTGAAGGGAGATGAGATCTCCTTCGTGGAGAACCTGAACTACGAGGGGAACGCCCTCAAAATCACCTATACAGGCAAGATCTCCGGAGACGAAATCAAATTCACGCGCAACGTCGCCGACATGGCCACCGAAGAATTCGTGGCGAAGCGCGCGAAATAGCGCGTTTGGCGGGCCGGGGCCGGCTAAAGCCCGGCCTTGGGCCGGGGCCGGCTAAAGCCCGGCCTGGCGCTTTTAACGGGCCGCTTTGGCGTTTGAAGCGAACACCACCGACACCGGCGAGCCGACCTCGATGGTATCGCCAGTAGGCGTTAGTCCGCCGGTCTGCTGATCGATCTTGAAGATCACGATGTTGCTCGTGTCCTGGTTGGCGGCCAGCAGATAATTGCCCGAAGGGTCGATAGCGAAGGCGCGCGGCGTCTTGCCGCCGCTGGAGACGTTGCCGGCGGCCGTAAGCGTGCCTTTGGCGGCGTCCACTTTGAAAATAGCGATGGAATTGTGAACGCGATTGGACGCGTAGAGGAACTTGGAATTGGGGTGGATGGCGATCTCCGCGCCCGATTTCGTTCCGGTGTAGTTTTCCGGCAGGGTGGAAATCACCTGCACCTGCTGCATCGTGCCTTTGGCCGCGTCGTAGCTGAACACCGTCACGTTCCCGCCCATTTCACTCATCACGTAAGCGAATTTGGCATCGGCGCGGAAAACCAGGTGGCGCGGACCGAAGCCCGGCTGCACTTTGGCGAACGGAGGATCGTTGGGAGTCAGGCCTCCCTTGGCCGGGTCGATGCGGTAAGAGAGAACTTCGTCCAGCCCGAGATCGCAAACCCATACGAAGCGATTGTCGGGCGAGATGGCCGTCACGTGGGCATGCGGGCCGCCCTGGCGCTCCAGGTTCACGCTATTTCCGGAGTGCTGGAAGGTGGCGGATGCCTCGCCCAGAGAACCGTTGGCGTTAATGGGATACGCCGCCACGCTGCCGCTATTGTAGTTGGCCACGAAGAGCCACTTGCCGGTCTTGTCCACCGACAAATGGCAGGGGCCGGAGCCTTTGGAATTCACCTGATTGAGCAGCTTCAGGCTGGCGTTCGCGGGATCGATGGCGAAGGCGCTCACCATCCCGGTATTGTTCTCATTTACGGCATAAAGAAAGCGCTGGCTGGGGTGTACCGCCAGAAACGAGGGGTTGGAAGTCTCCGCAGCCAGGCCGATCGGCGTCGCCTTGCCGGTGGAGCTTTGGAATTTATAGGCGTAGATACCCTTGCTCGACCCGCGCGAGTACGTCCCTACGTACATAGTCCAATCTCCCTGGGCAGCGCCCGAAATGGCGAAAGGGCCCAGAACGGCGAAGCCCGTCAGCAACATGGTGGCGATTCGATTCGATGTTGTCATAACTCCTTCTTGACCGCTCCCTCGCGGTCGCGACTCAGTAACCACGGTCGCGGCTCGGTAACGCCCCAGCGGGGCTACTGCGGAACGTTCATGGCGATGATGTTGCCGCCCGACACGATGGCGATATATTGCTTGCCGTCGAACTGGTAGGCCATCGGCGAGGTACGCCAATTCGGCGTGTTGACCTGGAAGCCGGCAGCGGCGCCTGAAACTTGTGCCGCTAATCCGGCGGCGGCCATCGAACCGAATACCAGGAGCGTCCCGGAGCGCATAAAGTTCATTGTATGTATTGGTAGCTCACAAATGCCAGTCTGCGGCTGTCGGGCGACCAGGAATTGACGTTCATGGTGCCTTGGCCGCCGAACAGCTTCGCCACAACGGCGATTCTCTGGTTGGCCAGGGTCATGACGCGCAGCATCACTTCCTTGTCGGGCGGATGCTGGTCGGCGGGAACGTCTTTGCTGAAAGTAACGAAGGCGATGCGGCTCCCGTCGGGCGAAACGTGCGCGAACCAGTTGTTGTACCCGTCATCGGGAGTCACTTGTTCCTGCCCGCTGCCGTCGGGCTTCATGCGCCAGATCTGCATGCTGCCGGAACGCACCGAGTTGAAATAAATATACTGGCCGTCGGGCGAATATTCCGGACCGTCGTCCAGCCCGTCGGCGGTGGTGAGGCGCGTCTCTTCGCCGCCGGCAGCCGGGACGGTATAGACGTCGAAATTGCCATTCCGTTGTCCACAGAAGGCCAGCGTTTTGCCGTCCGGGGAGATGCCGTGCAGATACGATGGCGCCTTCTCGGTGATCTTACGGGGAGTTCCGCCGGCGATGGGGACCAGGTAAACGCGCGATCCCCCTGGCTGGGTGCCGTCGCTGATGCCCACCGTGGTTCCGTCCGGGGTGGGAACGTGGTCGTTGTTGATGCGCGCGATGGCGCCGGTGTCGATGGTGACCGGCTTGGCGCTGCCATCCGACGGCATCCTCAGCAGGTGCCCACCAGCGTTGTAAATGAGGCTGTTGTCCTTGAGCCAATTAGGCGCTTCGAAGCGTCCCGTGGCGGAGTAGGCCACGCGCCGGTCGGTGGAGGCCACGGTGATGGTCTCCATGGTGCTGTAGAGGGTCCCTTTGGCGGTAGTGGGCGCGAGCGGAGCGATGGTGACGTTGGAGAAAGTGGCCGTCTCGACGTTGTCCTTATTGTGCGCGCAGACGCCGATTCCCACGTAGAACGGCTCCTGCAGCTCGACCTTCATGGCCGGTCCGGCGAAATGCAGGGTCTCGCCCTCTTCGGCGAGCAACATATAAAAATAGCTGCCGCGTTTGACGATCTGCAAGTGCTTGGGGACGGCGCTGACGTTGGCCTGCACCTCATGCGTGGCCGCGCCCTTCGTCTCGCGCGATTGCACCGAAGTCAACCCCGCTCCGTGCGTGGCGATGTCGGCGTAGGCCGAATCGGCATCCAGGCTCTGGCGGAACATGAGCACGGCCTTCTTGTGCTCTTCGCCCGTTTTGGTGGCAAATACGATGTCGGCGGAGAAGGAGACGTCGCCCGAGATCTTCTTCCAGACGAACAAAAAGCCGTCGGCGGTACTCCAGATATTGTCGCCGCTTCCGGTAACTCGGTAGCTCTTCCCGGCAACGTCGTAGTTCACGGAACCCTTGTGCAGAACCGTGCCGACATCGCCGCTACCTTCGAAAATTCCCGTCTGCGCTTGCATCGCCAGCGGTAACGCCAGCCCTGCCGCGAGGGACAGCGCCGCAACCTGACGGCTGTATCCGAATTTCATATTTTTCCTGCCTCGGGATCACGCCCGCAATCTCTTATACGAATCCAGGCAGCGCTGCGCCGTTTCGAGCTCCGGATAGCGGCTGCCTTCCTGCTCGATCAGATAATAGTCCACGCCGCCCACGCTCTCGGCGGCATCCAGGATGAGGCGCCATTGGCAAGCGCCCTCGCCGAACAGGACGCTGTAGCCTTTGTTTTCCGCCGCCGTCCCGGGCGCCCAATCCTTAAGGTGGAGGCTGTTGATACGTCCGGGATTGGCTTTGATCCAGGCCACCGGATCGGATCCCACTTCCACGCAGGTGCCCACGTCGAGCTGCAGCATAAATTCCCTGGGCGTATTGGCTGCCAGCACTTCGATAGGCCGCTTGCCTTCGAGTGGCTGGAACTCCGTCTGGTGATTGTGATAGCCGGCGCGCAGGCCCACGGTCTTGAATTTCTCGGACGCTTTCGTGAGCGTGTCGGCGACCCGCCCTGGGTCTGCGGCGGTGTGTGACCGACTGGTC
>CAZARO010000056.1:0-11792 GCA_964487165.1 uncultured Solibacteraceae bacterium
TCTCGTCGGCACGGCTGTTCCAGTTGCCGGGTATGGGCTGCGCGAGCGCGCCCGCCACCATGATGCTGCTGCCCGCCTGACTCATTCCAGGCGATCGATTTTCGATGCCAACAGGAAATCCTGCTCCGTAAGCCCGCCCGCATCGTGGGTCCAGGTCTCTATTTCCACGCGTCCCCAGGAGAGGTGCACGTCGGGATGATGCCCCTGTTCTTCCGCGATGGTGCCCACGCGATTGACGAAATGGAGTCCAGTTTGGAAATCCGGGAAGGTGTAAACGCGCGCCAGTTTTTTCCCGTCCACTATCTTCCAATGCTGCGTTTGGGCAGCGTGTTGGTGAACTTCGTCCGGCGATAGAAATTTTCGCGATCCGCTCATACCTTCCGAGATTCTACTGGATTTCGAGGAGGCAAGTCTTCGCGGGGCTACTAAGTCTCGCAGAATACGGTGACAGATGCCGCCAGGCAGTGCGGCAGGTTGTCAACCCAGAGGGCACCCCTGGTAACCCGCCTCGGACGCCCGTGGACAGGCGACTCGTCGCCGATTGCCGGGGCACCCCCTCTGGGTCGCGCGCAGGATACCATCATGCCCCACGGAACGCGCTCAGCGTCACTCTATACCGCGAGACTATTGAGAGGATACGGACGGCGAGCTGATGTGTTTCAGCGATATCGGCATAATTGCGGCCACCGCTCTGGAACACTCGCTCACCATAGTTGCGCGCAACATGAAAGAAGTTACGCGCCACATGAAAGACTTCGTTGTCAGAACGGACGAAAGCCGGCCTCCGTTCGCTCCCTCACGGCATCGTCGTTCAGAGCCACGCCGATGCCCGGCTTGCTGGCCGGGACCAGGTACCCGTCGGCGAGCGTGACCGGCTCCGTCAAACTCGTGATGCTCTTGTTCAAATAATGCGTCCACTCCAGCATCAATAAGTTCGGGATCGTGGAAGACACATGAGCGTAGGCCATGGTCCCGAGCGGCGAAGCTACGCCATGCGGTGCCACCGGGACGTAATACATCTCGGCCAACGCCGCGATCTTGCGGCCTTCCAGTAACCCTCCCGTCTTGCACATATCGGGCTGGATGATGCTCAGGGCCTGCTTCTCCAGAAAGGGCCGATAACCGTAGCGGGTGTAAATGTTCTCCCCGGCCGCGATGGGAACGCGCGTCTGCGACCGGACCTTGGCCATGGCATCGGGGTTGTCGGGCGGGATGGGCTCTTCCACCCACGTCAGCCGGTAGGGCTCCAACAAGTGACAAAGTTGGATCGCCGATTCCGTATCGAAGCGCGTGTGGCATTCCAGCATCACGTCGTAATCGCGGCCCACCGCTTCCCGGACCGATGCCACCAGCGCCACTACGTCATCCGTCTGCGCATTGTTGAGGTGCAGGTTGAACGACTTCTCCGGCTCGGTCCCTTTCCGGATTGTTGCGTCCCAGGGCTTGTAATCGATGCCGATCTTGAGCCCCTTCACCTTTGTGTCGGCGATGAGCTTCCTGGCTTCCGCCGCGTCCACGGCGTGCAAATACACCGGCACTCGGTCTCGCACGCGGCCTCCCAGCAGGCGGTATAACGGGACGCCCAGGGCCTTTCCCGCCAGATCCCATAGCGCCATTTCCACGCCGCTGACGGCGGTGAGATAGGGTCCGCCCATCCCCCGCACGAACACCGCACTGGGTGCCCCACCTGGCAGCCGGTCCTGCCAAAGGCTGAAGAGGATGCCCTCGATATCCAGCGGGTCGCGGCCGGCGAGCGCGGGCGAGATGTTGTTGTTGACGATGTACTCGGCGCCGAGCGTGTCCATGAACTCGCCGGTGCCGGTCAGTCCCTGGTCGGTATAGACGCGCACGAAGCGGTTGTTGAGGCCATCGCGCAGGCGGACCGCGCGGATCTCGTGGATCTTGAGGTTTGGCGCGGTGGATGTGCCCTGTGCGCGAGCGTTGCTTAGAAACTCGCCGTAAAATGCGGCCCCGGTAAGCGCGCCGAAAAAAGTTCGCCGTTTCATAATCCTTACCTTAGGAATGCCCAGTCAGCACCTCAACGATTGTGTCACGAGCGAGACCGCGTGTGCGAGGCCAGCGGCTCGAATCTTGGCGAACCGAAGCCGCTGAGACGCCGGCGGCCGTGAGGATCGCGCCTCTGTGGCCTCTGCAACCTCTGTGCTCTCCGGTTTTGACTTTTGTTTTCTCGGTGTCTCTGCGTCTCCGCGGTAAATCTTCTCTTCGGCGCTTCTCGCGAACCGAAGCCGCTGAGACGCCGATCCCCCGGGAGCGTCGCGCCTCCGTGGCCTCTGCAACCTCTGTGCTCTCCGGTTTTGACTTTGTTTTCTCCGCGTCTCTGCGTCTCTGCGGTGAATATTCTTCAGAAATGAAACTTCACCGCGAGCTGCATCAACCGCGGCGCGGCGGCGCTTACGACGCTGCCGAAGTTGGGATCGTTGATCTCGCCATCGACCGCCGCCGGACCGTAAAATTGCGCATGATTGAAGACGTTAAACGCCTCCACGCGAATTTCGAACGATCGCGACTCGCCGGCCGGCACAGTCTTACTGAGCTCCACGTCGAAGTTCTCGATTCCCGGGCCGTAGAAAAAGCGGCGTGCCGCATTACCGAGCTGTCCCAGCGCTTCCGGCGCGAACAGGCTGGTGTTGAATGCCGGCCGGCCGTTGCGGGGATTCGTGTCGATCTCGAGCGGCCCCGACGTCATCCGCGGCGTGTCGAGTAATTCGTTGTTGACGCCGTTGCCGAGCGTGCCCAGCAGCGACCGGTCGGAATCGTCGGCCAGCGTTACCGGAAATCCCGTACTGAAGCGCGTCGTTCCGGACAGGCTCCATCCCTGGCTCAACCCGTTGCGCCCGAATAAGCGATCGAAGGGCAGGGCATACGTGTAGGTCGCCACGAAGTTGTGCCGCAAATCCCACGAGGAAATCACGCGCGTGAGGCTTGCATTGAATGGGTTGGTTTGCTCCCCGAGATTCGACGCCTGGTCGATCGATTTGGAATATGTGTAGCCCACCAGAACCGTAGCCCGCTTGCCGGCGGCGAATCGCAGAGTAGCTTCGAGAGCGTTGTAGTTCGAATTGCCCACGGATTTCTGGGCCGTGGTCGATCCGAAATTCGGACCCAGCCCGGCCCGCGTTCCCTGGTACATTTTGCCCGATGCCGAGACGTAGGCCGCGTCTTCGCCGAAAGGTCCGCAGGTGGAGGTTCCGGGAGCCACTTCGCTCGGCTGGCTCAAGCTGAGGCACAGCGCGGGATTGCCGGCGTTTGCCGGCACCAGGACAAGCAGGTGATGGCCTTCGTTTCCGGCGTAGCTTACCGTCAACAGCGTGCTGTTGCCGATCTGCCGCTCGATGGAGAGCATGTAGTTTTCGGTGTAGGGCACGCTGTTGCGGTAGTAGAAATAGGGGTCGGCACTGATGGGCGTAACGGCTGCGAAATTGAACCCCGTGTAGGGATTCCGCGCGGACACATTATGCGGCGGAAAGTTGAGTGGAAACGGATCGGTGTTTTGCGCGCCGTCGGCCGAGTTGATGAAAGGCGTGGCGAACAGCGGCGGTTCGGGGCTCAGATAGTTGTATCCATACGGCGGCACCCCGTACATGATGCCCGCGTTCAATCCGGGAAACGCCGTGTAGAACATGCCGAAGCTGGCGCGGATGCTGCTTTTTCCGGGGTCGCCGAATAGCGCCCTCAGCAATCCATCTCCGCCCTGGGGAGCGTACGCCAGGCCGACCCTGGGGGCGAAGTCGCGGTACCGTGTCGGCGACAGCGTCGACGGGATGCCGGGGTCGCCCGGCACCACCAATCCGGGGATCGCATTGGGATAGAGCACCGATTGCTCGCCCGGAACGACGGTCTGGATCTGGTTGTATTTTTCCCACCACGGCATAATCACGTCCCAGCGCACGCCGGCGTTCAGCGTCAGATTACTGGTGGCTCGCCAGCTGTCTGCCGCGAAAGCTGCTCCGTAGCGATTTCGCAAGTAAAAGTGATCGCCCGAGGTCTGCGTAAAGTTGCTGGGGAACCCCAAGAGAAAATCGGCGAAGGCGTTGCCGGTCTCGGTCCCGTCGATATTAAACGTCCCGTTAAACGTCGCGTTGGGATCTTCGTTGACCTGGTCGTAGTGAAACTGGCCGCCGAATTTGAGCGTATGCGCGCCGATTACGCGCGATACCGTGTTGCTCAAATAGATGGTGTTGTTCCATTGCTTGACGTTGGTGATGGGAACGCCCATAACGAATGACGGGAACACGATATTCTCCACGCCTTCAAACTGCGGCGCCTGCACCACGATGCCCGGCGTGCCGGCGCCCGTCACGAAGCCTTGCGACGGCAGGCTCACTCCCAGCCCGCCATGCGGCTGGCCGATATTGTTGGCATTTCGCAGCAGGCCAAGGTGGAATTCGTTGACCGTAGCGGTTCCCAGAACTTTGGTGTCGCCGATGGTTAGCATCTGCGCCTGGCCGATCGTCAAAGCGTCGAATCCCGGAACGCTCGCTCCACCCTGGCCGCCGGGGTAGGGATTATCCAGCCGGTAATTATCGACGAAATAGTAGCCGGAAATCTGGCCAAGGCGGGTATTGGCATCGAGGCGCGCGCCGGCTTTGTCGTCGCGCACGGTTTCCGGATACGCGGAGGTAGCGAAGAGACTGGTGCCGATGTTGGGTGCGGGAATATATTTCACAAGAGCCGCCGCCGGCGCCGACCACGCCCTGGTTGGAATCACCGCGCCGGGAAATACGCACATCGAGGGATCGGAGCAGCCGGGCGTGTAGTACGGCTCGCCTTGGGAAACCCCGTAACCAAGCTCTTGCGTGAGCAGTTTGGCGGTATACGGTCCGCTCACCCTTCCCGTTAACGTATTCGCCATGTCGCTGAGATTTCCGGCGCGATCCTGCAGGGAAGGCACCGATGTCTCCGGCGAAGAGATGCCTTCCACCGTCCGTGTCCCCTGATAGTCGGCGAAGAAGAACACCTTGTTCTTCCTCACGGGACCGCCAGCCACGCCGCCGAATTGATTCTGCCGGAAGGCGCCCCGTGTATGGTCGAAGAAATTCCTGGCGTCGAGGCCGGTATTGCGCAGAAACTCGAAGGCGTCGCCATGAAAAGCGTTGGTGCCGGACTTTGTCACCACGTTGATCATGGCGCCGTTATAGTTTCCATACTCGGGGTCGAAGTTGTTGGTCAGCACGCGAAACTGCTGGATGGAATCGAGATTGGGGATGACCGACGTTCCCCCGTTCATGTGCTCCTGCACGTCGACGGAGTTCATCATGAATCCGTTGGCCGATTCGCGCTGTCCATCGATGGAGACGTCGCCGGGATTCAGATCGCCCGATGGATTGATGGTGCCGGTGACGCCGGCCATGATGACCGAAGTCGGCGTCAGTGTCGTCACCGGACTCACGCCCGGCTGTATCGCCAGCAGATCGGTGTAACTGCGGCCATTCAACGGCAGGGCCTCGATCTGCTTTTCGTTTACCACCTCGCCGAGATGCGTCGCTACCGTGTCAACCTGCGTCCGGACGGCTTCCTCGGACTCAGTAACTTCGACGGTCTCCGATCGTTGCCCAACTTGCATCACGGAGTCGATGCGTAGTGCCGCGTCGGTATCGACGGTGAGATTGGTCTTCTGTTGCGACTGGAAGTCGACGGCCTCAATCTTGAGGTCGTAATGACCTACGGGGAGCGCGGGGAAGGAGTAGAAGCCCTGCGAGTCGGCCGTCACCTTGAATTCGCTCTTGAGCGTGGTGTTGACCAGCGTGAGTGCGGCGTTTGGAATCGCCGCGCCGCTGGCGTCCTGGATTACGCCGGAGATGCTGCCGGCGGCGAAGCTCCACGCGCAAGCAGCGGAAACGAATGCGGCCAGCGCCACGCGCAATCCCGCCCGCCGAATTCCTCCAGTCTTCGCCGTGTTCGTCATGTCAAGTTCGTAATACGCAATTCGCGCCAGTTTGGATTCTTCCGGCCAGGAGCGGTGCCATAATCTACCTATGAGCCCTACACTGCAATACGACTTCGCCTCGCAAATTCTGGCCAGCCAGGACTTCTTCAACCGGTCCACGCGAGTCCTGGAGGAAGCCGATTCGCAATTCCGCCCCCACGAAGGTATGATGACCGTCGCGCAACAAGTGGCGCATGCGGCCCAAACGCTCGATTGGTTTATCCAGGGCGCGTCCCGCCCGGAAGGCTTCGATCTCGATTTCGCGGCCCACGGCCAGGCGCTCGCCGGCGTCACCTCGCTTGCTGCCGCACGGGAGTGGATGGACAAAGCCTACGCCAACGCCGTCGAATTCCTCCGTTCGCATACTGCGCAGGAGCTCGCCGCGCCGCTTCCGGCCGGTCCGGTCATGGGCGGCCTACCGAAATCGGACATCGTATGGGCCATGGTGGACCACACCGCGCACCATCGCGGCGCCCTCACCGTGTATTCAAGGTTGTTGGGGAAGGTTCCTGTCATGCCGTACGGCGGGTGATCGCCTACCGGATTGTCGATGCCCGATTTCCGGTAGATTTGCGGAAGCTGCCAGCTGTATCCGCTCGGTGGGATCGACACATTTTGGTGGCGCGGGCTTCAGCCAGGCTTCAGCCCGCGACTCGGCTTTGGCCTTTTCGTGGGGCGGCCGATCCTGGCTGTGCCCAGAGGGCGCTCACGGCTTTCAGCCGGCCTTTCTGTCACGTTTTTTCGGGCTTTGCTGCACGATGCCTGCGAGACACGAAGCCGGAGAAAATACTTGCGAACTCGTGAGTGGTCTGTTTAGATTCAGCGGCGGCCTGAAAGACCGCCTGCAGGCACGATTGCCTGCCCCACCGGTCTGCCCGACTGCATGTATGAATCGCTTAAGCCCAGGCGCGGGCTTCAGCCGCTACGCGATATGGAAGGATACTGAAGTCAGAAGCGGCCCCTTCGGGTCCGTGAAGTCAAAATGAAGATGCAAGCGCGAGCGTTGTCATGGTGCTTTCGGCCAGGGTCTGCGCCGCTGTGTCACTGGCGAGAATGGCCAAACTCCAGTGGGGGACTTCAAGTCCGCCCCACCGGCTCGGGATTGCGCCGCAATACCCGGATAGTATGAAAATAAGAAGAAGCGCAAGCTGTAGACATGCTCTCCGAAACACAATGCTGGAACGCCCTCCTGGCGCGCGACCGCAGCTTCGACGGCCGCTTTTTCTTCGGCGTCCTCACCACCGGTGTTTACTGCCGCCCATCTTGCCCCTCACGCCATCCGCTGCGCCGCAACGTGCGCTTTTTTGAGGCCCCCTCCGAGGCCGAACGCGCCGGACTGCGCCCTTGCCTACGCTGCCGCCCCTTATCCAACCCCACCGCGGCCATCGAAGATCTCTGCCGCTATATCGAGCAGCACTGCGAGGAGCGCCTCGATCTGGCAGCCCTGGCGGCGCGCGCCGGTCTCAGCCGATTCCACTTGCAACGAACGTTCAAAGCAGCCGTCGGCGTGACTCCGAAGCAGTACCTGGAAGCGCACCGCATGGCGAAGCTGAAAACCGAATTGCGCCAGGCCAAAGATGTCACCGCAGCCGTGTACGAAGCGGGGTTCGGCTCTTCCAGCCGCGTCTACGAGCGTGCCGACACGCGCCTCGGAATGACGCCCAAGCAATATCGCCAGGGCGGGCGCGGGGTCGCTATCGCGTACGCCGCCGTCCCCTCGCCGGTTGGACTGGCGATGATGGGCGCCACCGCCCGCGGCGTCTGCTTTATCCAATTCGGCGACTCCGAGGAGCAGCTTCTCGACGCGCTGCGCCGCGAATATCCGGCCGCCACACTGGAACCCGCCGCCCATCCCGCTCCCGCCGAGTTCCGGCAGTGGATGGACGCCCTTTCGGCCCATCTGGCGGGCGCGAGCGCGGCGCCGGACCTTCCTTTGGATATCCAGGCCACGGTGTTCCAGACGCGTGTCTGGGAATACCTGCGAACCATCCCTTACGGGCAGGTGCGGTCATACGGAGAAGTCGCCGCGGGAATCGGCCGGCCAACGGCCATGCGCGCGGTTGCCCGGGCCTGCGCCACCAATAGGGTCGCCGTCGTCATCCCTTGCCATCGCGTGATTCGCGGTTCCGGCGAGTTGGGTGGATACCGCTGGGGTGTGGAGCGCAAGCAAGCGCTGCTGGATCGGGAGCGTTGACTTTTGCAACACCTTCGGGCTAGCTTATGAACAGGCCCCGGTACTCCGGATTTTCGCACCGATAGTGGAGGTTCCCGTGTCCCGACTGCCGTTTGCCGCCTTCCTCTTTATTTGTGCCGCCGCGGCGCAGCCCCAAGGCATGCTGATGCGGACGCCGTATCGCGGCATGCCATCCGTCAATGTTCCACCCGATCCGAATGAGCCGGTGACTGGTGTCATCGAAAGCCTGACCGCGCAAGCGGATCGCAGCAAGGCCCTGGCGATGATGATCCGCGCCCGCAAGCCGCAGCAATTCCACACGGTCAGGACCCCGAGTTTCCAATTGGAGGCGACCTTTACGTCCACCGCCGGTGCGGGAACTTTATCGGACACCTGGATGAGTGGGCGGAAATGGCGCTGGTCCGGAAGCGTGGGCAACGAGACCGCGGTGCGGGTCGGCGGCGAAGGGTTGGTCTACGGATCGCCTAATGGCGGCGCTATTCCTCCAGCGGTTCACGTGCTGCGAAACGCCATTTTTTGGGCGGCGGCGGGTGTGCCCGACGAGAGTGCGTCCATCCGCAGTTCGGCAGTGATCTGGAACGGCAAGCCGACCACCTGCATGTTGTTCGGCCCGGGCCGCCGCGAGCCCATCGAGGGTCCGCGTTCTTGGGAAGAAGAAGAATACTGCGTGGACGACGCTTCGGGGCAATTGCAGGTGCATTCTTTCGCCCCCGGAACCTACGTCAACTACAGCTACAGCTCGGCGCCGTTTCACGGCCGGACGCCTGCCAGCGGAATCACCGTCTATTCGGGCGGTAAAAAGGTGCTGGATGCGCAGTTGACCATGACCGACCCCGGTTCTCCGGACGATAGCCTGTTCATTCCCACCGAGCAAATGCGCTCCTACGGACCGGTGGGCACGGGCATGATGCCCAGCCGGATGCTGTGGATGAACCCCTCCGCGAGCGTCTCGGACGCGGCCGCCAAACCGGTGATCGTGCATGCCTCGGTGGACGGGCAAGGCATGGTCGTGGCCGAGGAATTATCGATCGCCTCCGACCCGTCGCTGGCGCAAACTGCGCTCGACCTGGTGAAGGGCAGATCTTTCCCGCCCAACGGCAACATCCGCGAGATCTACGTCGAAGTTTCGTTCGTGGCCCAGCAGTAAATAAGTGGGGCGGGATGGCATCCCGCGGCCGAGCGGTACTCGGCTTGGCGGGTTTGCTAACCTGCCCCCCCTACCCCGCCGTATTGACCGATCCGACCCGCCCAGCCTCGAAAGCGGCGATATTCGCTTCGTGACTCAGGATGTAGCCCAGCTCATCCACGCCTTCGATCAGGCAGTGCCGGGAGAAGCCATCGACCGGAAATTTCACCGCCCGGCCGGACGGGAGCGTGAGGGTCTGCGCGGCCAGATCGATCTTCACCGTAGCGTCGGGATCGGCGTCGAGCGCAGCAAACAGCTCCGCGTGTACGTCCGCCGGCACCACAATCGGCAAGAGGGAATTCTTGAGCGAATTCTGCTTGAAAATGTCGGCGAACGAGGTGCTGATCACCGCCCGGAAGCCGAACTGCGTCAGCGCCCAAGGCGCGTGCTCGCGGGAGCTGCCGCAGCCGAAATTGTCGCCGGCCAGCAGCACTTGCGCATTCTGCCCGCGCGCCTGATTAAGGATAAAGTCGGGCTTCGGATTCCCCTGCGCATCGTACCGCCAGTCGTTAAAAAGCTGCCGGTCGAGCCCCTGCTTGGAGGTGGTCTTCAGAAAGCGCGCCGGGATAATCTGGTCGGTATCGATATTGTTGATGGCCAGCGGCACCACGCGGCTTTCGAAATTGGTGAACGGTTTCATAGCAGTGTCCTCACGTCGGTGACCACGCCGGTGAGCGCGCTGGCCGCCGCCGTCAGCGGGCTGGCCAGGAACGTGCGCCCTCCGGGGCCCTGCCGCCCCTCGAAGTTGCGATTGCTGGTGGAAACGCTGTACTGGCCGGGCGAGAGCTGGTCGCCATTCATGGCGATGCACATGGAGCAGCCCGGTTCGCGCCAGTCGCACCCCGCGGCGCGGAAAATTTCCGGCAGCCCCTCGGCAATGGCCTGCCGCTTCACTTCCTGCGAGCCCGGCACCACCATCACCCGCACTTTAGGATTCACTTTACGCCCCTTGAGTAGACCCGCCGCGGTCCGCAAATCGGAGATCCGCGAATTGGTGCAGCTGCCGATGAAAACCACGTCGATGGGGTGGCCGAGGAGCTGTTTGCCGCCTTCTAAGCCCATATACTTCAGAGCCTTGGCGATGGAATCTCGAACCATTGGATCAGCCATTTGGGACGGCTCCGGCAAGGCCCCGCTGATGGGCATTCCCATCCCCGGATTGGTGCCGTAAGTAATCATCGGTTCGAGCGCATCCGCGTCGATGGAGACGCTACGGTCGTATACCGAGCCTTCGTCGGTGGGAAGCTGCTTCCAGCGCGTCAGCGCCGCGTCCCAGCCGGCGCCTTTCGGGGCGTGCGGGCGAGTCGAGAGGTACTGGAAGGTGGTGTCGTCCGGGGCAATCAACCCGGCTCGCGCGCCGCCTTCGATCGACATGTTGCACACCGTCATGCGCTCTTCCATGCCGAGCGAGCGAATAGCGCTGCCGCGAAACTCGAAGACGCTGGCCGTGCCGCCGCCAATTCCGATTTTCGCGATCAGAGCCAGAATAATGTCCTTGGCCGAGACGCCCGCTTTCAACGTGCCATCCACGCGCACTTCGAAGCTCTTCGACTTGCGCTGCAGCAGGCACTGGCTGGCCAGCACGTGCTCCACTTCGCTGGTGCCGATGCCGAACGCCAGCGCCCCGAACGCGCCGTGCGTGGCCGTGTGGCTGTCGCCGCAGACCACCGTCATGCCCGGCTGCGTGAGGCCCAATTCCGGCCCGATGACGTGCACAATGCCTTGGCGGTCGCTGTGGATTCCGAGCAGCCGTATGCCGAACTCGCGGCAGTTGGTATCGAGCTGCGCCAGTTGTTTGGCGGCGATGGCGTCGACGATGGGCAGGGACCGGTCGGTGGTAGGAATGCTGTGGTCTACGGTGGCGATGGTCAAATCCGGCCGCCGGACCTTCAGCCCGCGCTCGCGCAGACCCTGAAACGCCTGCGGCGAGGTGACTTCGTGTACCAGGTGCAGGTCGATGAACAGCAGCGTGGGAGCGCCGGCCTGCTCATGCACGACGTGGGAATCCCAAAGTTTTTCGATGATGGTTGGCATGGGTGAGTGGCTACCTCTTCATTATTGCTCTCCAGAAACTTCGTTCCAAAGCCCGTAAGTTGGCACAGGGCATCCAAAGTGGGGCAGGATGGCATCCCAATGTCACTTACATACCCTATATCCGCGTACCTGCATAATTAGTGGGGCGGACGCCCTCGTCCGCGGCCGACCCCCTGGTCGGCCTCCCTTCGGCGCTAGAGACTTGATTCTCCGAGAGAAGAGCGGGACGAGGGCGTCCCGCGCGGACCAGGGGTCCGCCCCACAATTAACGCAGAATCCCAGCTTTCCGGCAATGTAAGTGACATTGGGATGGCATCCTGCGGCGACCCAGAGGGTGCCCCGGCAATCGGCCTTCCGCTGTATCAATTGTGCGGAACGGGCGGGTTACCAGGGGTACCCTTTGGGTCCCGCAGGTTGCCAACCTGCCCCAC
>CAZARO010000057.1:0-11766 GCA_964487165.1 uncultured Solibacteraceae bacterium
TTTTGGAACTGGCGGTCTTCGGCACGATCGTCGCGGTATATTTCACCCAGCCCATCATCGCCACGCCGGAGGCTCTGATGGCCGCGCAAGGCAGCGGGCCGCTCGCCTGGTCGCCTTCGTTCTGGTTTCTGGGGCTGATGCAGCAACTCCACGGCTCGCCCGCCCTAGGCCTGCTGGCGCGGCGCGCGTGGATCGGCCTCGGCGTGGCGGTGAGCGTCACGGCCATCGCTTACGCGCTCTCCTATTTCCGCACCCTGCGCAAAATTGTCGAAGAGCCCGATATCATGCCCGGAGCGCGGCGCTTCACCTGGCTGCCGCGTTTCGGGAACGCACCGCAGACGGCCATCGCGCAGTTCAGCGTCCGCACGTTGCTGCGCAGCCGTCAGCATCGCGTGATTCTGGCCTTCTACCTCGGCATCGGATTCGCCATGACCATCTTCCTGCTGCGCAGCCCGGAGGTCACGGAGCGGATTCTCGAAACCGTGGTGGTGGATCCCTGGCACGAAGTCAGCATCCCGATCCTGGCCTCGACCCTGATCATGATGATCTCCTGCGTGGTGGGGACGCGCGTGCTGTTTTCCATGCCGATGAACCTGCGCGCCAACTGGGTCTTCCGCATCACCTCCGGCCTGGATGGGGCGCAGTACCTGACGGCCGCGCGGCGGTCGTTGCTGGCGCTCTCGGCGATCCCGCTGTGGATGGGGTCGGCGGCGCTATGTTTCTCGCTGTGGCCCTGGCGGCAGGCGGTGGGCCACATCGCGGCGCTGGGACTGTTCGGCCTCATTCTAGCCGATTTGTGTACGTACGGCTTCCGCAAGATTCCGTTCACGTGCTCCTATCTGCCCGGGAAATCGCAGGTCCACATGGTGATTCTGGGAGCGCTCGGTCTGCTGTACTTCACGCTGTTCGCGGTGCGCTACGAACGGGACGTGCTGGCGACACGCGGCGGCGAAGCGACGCTGCTGGCGATTCTGCTGGCCGCCGCGGTGGTGGTGCGGTGGCGCTCAGTGGAGTCGGCGAAGGGAGATACGGCGTGGGTGCGCTTCGAGGACGCACCGGCAGATGAGATTCTGGTGCTCGGGCTCGCGCGGGGAAGAGGGTGAGGGGTTAAGCGCGACATAGAAGCGGTCACGAGCGAACGTCCGATACCGAGCCGTGACCGCAGATAACGGCGCGTTGGGCACCGGGCTCTAACAGCCCGCTGCCGACCGGATTATGGCGTCGATCCACCGATCCCGATTCCACGTAGACGCGCATCGTAGCAGCCGAACATAATGAAATACCTCGGACACCGCTCCCTTGCGGTCGCGGCTCGGCCTGGCGTACCATCACTTTCATGTCGCGCGCCGGGAGTGAGGGCAACCGCCCAGGAGCTCGGCGTTCAGTGTAAGATATCCGAAGGCAAATGGGGCGAATCCGGGCACTGGGACTGCTACTGCTATGCGCCACTGGGACTCGGGCGCAAACCTTCAGTTTCAAGCCGGGCGCGGTGTATCCGGCTGCCAACGGGCCGATTGCCGTGGCCACTGGCGATTTCAATGGCGATGGCACACCGGATCTGGCCATCGGCAATGTCTCCTCCAATAGCGTCTCCATCTACATCGGCAACGGTGATGGTAGTTTTACCGCCGGCGCCACTGTGTCCGTCCCCAGCTGCTTCGTGGGATACCTGGCGGCCGGGGATTTCAATCACGACGGCCATACCGACCTGGTTGCTCCCTGCGAATATCAGAACGCCATCTACGTTTTGCCGGGATTAGGAAATGGAGAATTCGGCGCGCCGATCTCCACCACCGTGCCGAATCTCATCACCTTCTATGGCTTCGGCGAAGGGTACTTTCAGAACTACGCCGCCGCGGATTTCAACCACGACGGTATACCCGATCTCGTCATCGGTTTGACCGACAGCAGTTTCGACCTCAGTTCCTTTTCCCTGGACGTAATGCTCAGCAATGGCGACGGGACGTTTCAATCGCCTATCGTGGTGGTCTCCTCCTCCGAGTCCGTATCCATCCCAATTGGCGTGGTGACGGGCGATTTCAACCACGACGGTAGCGAGGACCTCGCCGTAGTTACTGACTTGATGCCCGCGGCAGCATCGCAGCTGCGAATTTTCCTTGGTAACGGCAAAGGTGCATTCCAGGCGGGCCAGGTTCTGAATCCGCCCAGTGCAACCGAGGTGGCCTCACTCGTCGCGGCGGATGTAAACGGCGACGGCATTCCGGATCTGCTTGTCTCTTTGGCAAGTTCGGCCTCGGGAACCAAGGCCAGCGAAATATTCGTCTATCTCGGCGCCGGCGACGGTACCTTCAGCCCGTTAAACGGCGGACAAATGGTGTCCGGCCAGGGAGCGTTCGGGCTGATCGCGGCAAATCTGCATGGAACCGCCACCGTGGACCTGCTGCAAGCCATCACCGTGGGCAGCGGATCGTCCACCACTTTTGCGATCCAGGTCAGTGCCGGCAACGGCGACGGAACCTTCCAGTCTCCCGTACCGATCGTCTTCCCGCCGCAATTGGAACCGTGGCCCTTCGCCATGTTGGCCGGGGACTGGAACGGCGACGGCCTGACCGATCTGGCGTTCGCCGCTCTTCCCGCCGATTTCCAGGTGTCCGAAAAGAACGCGGGGAGCGGGCTACAGACCCTCCTCAATGGATTGGCGTCGTTACCCGCCGGCAATCTGGTGACGATTTTAAATGGACTCACTCCTGCCCCGGCGCTGGCTGTCTCCAAGAACCAGTTCCAGTTCACCTACGTCTCCGGCGGCGCTGCTCCCGCCTCGCAATCGGTGGCCATCTCCAACTCGGGCACCGGCAAACTGAGTTGGACTGCTACTGCTAATTCGCCCTGGTTGACGGTCTCACCCGCGTCCGGCACAGCTCCCGCGAATCTGACCGTCTCCATCTCACCCGCGAGCCTCACACCGGCCACTTACACCGGGACCGTGTCAGTAGCCAGCGCCGGAGCGGTGGCCAGTCCGCAATCCATCGCCGTAACGCTGACCGTTTCGGCCGCGAGTAACGCGCCGGTCATCACCGGAGTAGTCAACGGAGCGAGTTTCCAGGCCGGTATCCAAAGCGGCTCCTGGGTGACTATTCAAGGCTCCAACCTCTCCAACACTAATCCCGGACGCATTTGGACATCGAGCGAGATCGTCAACGGCAAGCTCCCTACGTCGCTCGACGGCACCAGCGTCACCATCGACGGGAAAGCCGCCTACGTTTACTACATCAGCCCGGCCCAACTCAACGTACAGGCCCCCACCGATTCCACCATCGGGATGGTCCCCGTGGTGGTCACTAACAACGGCCAGGTAAGTTCCGCCTTCAGCGCGCAACTGCAAACTTACTCGCCGGCGTTTTTCGTCTATTCGCCCACCAGCTACGCCATCGCGCAGCACTATCCGGACTACGCCCTGGTCGGCAATCCCAACGCCATCCCCGGAACCATCGCCGCCCACCCGGGCGACGTACTGATTCTGTGGGCCACTGGTTTCGGCCCCACCAGTCCGGCGACTCCGGCGGGCATCGTGGTGACCGGAGCGCCGGCGGTGACGATGCTGCCCACTGTCACGGTAGGGGGAGTGACGGTCAGTGTCGTCGGCACGCCGGTACTCAGTCCCGACAGCGCGGGCCTGTACCAGGTGGCCATCCAGCTTCCCGCCTCGGTGCCGACGGGCGTAGTGCCGATTCAGGCGTCGGTCGCCGGAGTGACTTCGCCCGCGACGGTGATGCTCTATGTGTCGGCTCAATGATTGGCCGTGGGGCGCACGGAGTCACAGCTCGCCGATGAGGACCGGATAGCAGATCGGCGACTTATCCGAAACGGCGATCAATGCCGGGATGCGTCGCGAATCGTGGCGATGTCCCGCTCCAGGTCATCCATGGTGAAGTCGTGATACGCTTCTGCGCGCCGTAAAAAGGACTCCGTCTCCCAGTTGGATCGCAGCCCAAGCATCTGCTGCACCTAGGCGGGCGTCATCGTCCCCGACCTGTACGCCTCCGCCGCCACGGCTTCGAGAACGGCCCGCGAGACCTCACCTGCCGGCCCTCCGAGCACTCGCCCGATATCGTCCGGAATTGCAATGGCGACGTTCACTGCGGTCTCTATACTTTACTCAAAATGGTGTTACTTAACATGCGGCCCCACTTACTCCTGCCGCAGCGCTTCCATGGGGTCCACTGTGGTGGCGCGGCGGGCTGCCAGGAGGCCCGCGGCCAGCGATACCGCGGCCATCAGCGCGCTGCCCATCGCCATGGTGACGGGGTCGCGCGCTTCCACGCCGAACAACATCGCGTCCAAGAGCCGGGTGGTCATCAGCGACAACCCGATGCCGGCGGCGATTCCAGCGACGAGCAGCGTGGCCAGATCGCGCATCACCAGCTTGCGGATGGATCGCGACGTCGCTCCCAGTGCCATGCGAATGCCGAACTCGATGCGGCGCTGGTTCACCAGGTAGCTCAGCGTCCCATAGAGTCCGATAGTCGCGAGCAGCAGCGCCAGGCCACCGAAGAAGGCGGAGAGTGCGGCCAGCAGGCGCTCGCGCGTCATGGAGTCATCCACCTGCGCGGCGAGGGTATGGATTTCGATGGGGATGGCGGCGTTCACGCCGGCGACGGCTTTCTGGATCGCCTTTCTCATGGTGGCTTGGGGGACGGCAACGCGCAGTTCGAAGTTGACGGCCTCCCGCTCACCCACCTGCGAGATCGGCCGAAAGGCGGTCGGGTACGTCGCCTCCCGCACCGATTCGTACTTCGCGTCCTTCGCCACCCCGACGACTTCCACCGGCGGGTCCAGTTTGCGCGCGCCCCCTTCGGGGCGAAACGTGCGGCCCACGGGGTTAACGCCGGGAAAGAATTGGCGCGCCAGACTCTGATTGATCACCGCGACGGGCCCGGAATTCGCCGAGTCCGAGTCACTGAGGTTCCGGCCGGCGAGTAGCGGAGTGCGCAGGGTCGTGAAATAGTCGCGGTCCACAAAGTTGAAGTAGGCGGTATTGTCGTTGCCCACCTGGGGATGGGGCGTGTCGCTATGGATCACCGTATTCCATTGCGCTTCGCCCAGTGGCGTCATCTCCGAGCGCGCGCTTGAGACCACGCCCGGGAGCGCGCGAAGCTGCGCGCCGATGCGATCGTACGTCGCAGTGTAATTGGACTCGGGGATCCTGGCAGTGAACAGGTTTACGTTTACCAGCAGGACGCGGTCGGGGTCGAACCCTATGTCCGTAGTGGCCAGGTTGCGGAAACTGCGCAGCAGCAGCCCGGCGGTAACCAGCAAGACCAGCGAAAGGGCTACCTGCGAGGCCACTATCCACAAACGGAACCGGGTTCGCGGTCCTCCCGCCGCGGCGTGACTGGCTTTGATCGCGCTGGTGAGCGACGCGGTGGTGCCGCGAAATGCCGGCGCGATGCCGAACAGCAGTGCGGTGAGCGTCGCGGTAGCGGCGGTGAAAACAAGGACGCGCCCATCGAGCGTGAAGTCGAAAAATACCTGCCGATGCACGGAGGAGAGGTAGGACATGAGCAGCGCGTCGCCCCAGCGCGCCAGCCATAGTCCGAGGCAGGCGCCGGAGAAAGAAAGGAGGACGCATTCCGCGATCAGTTGCCGCATCAGCCGCAGGCGCGACGCTCCGAGCGCTTGCCGCATGGCCATCTCTTTGCCGCGCGCGGCGGCGCGAGCCATGAAGAGGCTGGCGATATTGGCGCAGGCAATCAGCAACACCAGCCCCACCACCGCCATTAGAATGCGCAGCGGCTGCTCGTAATCTTCTCGCAGGTCGGACAATCCGGTGGGGGCAGGAACAGGTTCCAACACGCGCTTGCGGAAGTTATCCTGGGTAGCGGCATCCCAATCTTCGGGCACGGCCGCCCCGTAAGTCCCGGCCGAGAGCGCGGCGAGCCGCGATTTCAGGCGCGCCATCCCCGCTCCAGGCTTCATCCGGCCCATGGCGTGGAGCCACCACCAGTGCCGTTTATCCAGCCGGGATTGCGGTCCGTCAAAAACCTCCGCGGCGCAAATCGGTACGGCAACATCGAACTTGCTGCCCACCGTCATGCCATAGAATCCGGCGGGCGCAACGCCGATCACCTCGAAAGGATGGCCTTGGAGCGAAATCGTGCTGCCGATAGCGGATCCGGCCCCGCCGTAGTGAGATTGCCAGAAGCCATAACTGACGACCGCGAGAGCCGCGCAGCCGCGGCGGTCGTCATCCTCCGAGAGCAGGCGCCCGGCGGCGGGATGCAGTCCCAAAGTGCGGAAGAAATCTCCGCTTACCCAGAGGCCATCGGAGTTCTGCACCATGCCGCCCCTGGAGAGATTGAACTGGTCGGAACTCCAGGCAAAAACGCCGGAGAAAACGTCCTGCCGGCCGCGAACTTGTTCCCAAAGGGGATTGGTGAGCGGCCACGCGGTAACCTGCACCAATTCCTCCGGATTGTGGACCGGGAGAGTTTTCAGCAGGAGCGAATCGATGAGGCTGAAGATGGCGGTGTTGGCGCCGATGCCGAGCGCCAGCGTGAGCACCACCACGGCGGTGAAGACCGGGGCTTTGGCGAGGATGCGGATGGAATAGCGGAGGTCGGTCCATACGGCTTCGACGGCGGTTTCCCAACCGGCGCCGCGGATTTCCTCCTTCACCGACTCCATACTGCCCATCTCGACGCGGGCGGCCCGCTCGGCTTCCGCGGCAGTCATGCCGGATCGCATTTTGCGTTCGACGGAAGCTTGCAGATAGGCGCGGAGTTCGTCGTCCATATCCTGTTCCGCCTCGCGCTGGTGGATAAGGGCGCGGAGTCCGCCGGTAAGGTTGGTCCAGATCGACATAATACCTCGCTAGCTGGCTTCCAGGATGCGGCCGATGGCGGCGATCTGGCGGCCCCACTCTTCGGTTTCGGACTGCAATTGCTTGCGGCCGCGGGCGGTGAGGGCATAATACTTCGCGCGGCGGTGGTTCTCGGTGGGCTTCCACAGGGGCTTGATCCAGCCCTCGCGTTCGAGGCGGCGGAAGGCGGGGAAGAGCGACCCGGGGTTGACGCGAAATACGTCCTGGCTGATCTGCTCAATGCGCTGGGCGATGCCGTACCCGTGCATGGGCTCAAGCGCGAGAGTTTTCAGAATCAGCATGTCGAGCGTGCCTTGTACCAGGCTGCCCTGCTTTTCGGGCATCCGATGCCTCCTCTCGATAATCTAGATATATTCATCTCGATTGTCAAGGGGAAGTGGGGCAGGCAATCGTGCCGTTTCGCGGGCTGAAGCCCGCGCCACCAGGCGGATCGACACATCTTGGTGGCGCGGGCTTCAGCCCGCGAACGGCCGCCTGAAAGGCGGCCTGCAGCCAGGATTGGCTGCCCCACATCGGCGCGGGTTACTTGAACCAGTAGGGCGTATTCTTAGCCCATTCGCTATTGGGATAGCGCTGGTGCAGGAGATCGAAGGCGCGTTTCGAGAAGTCGCCGGTCTTGTCGTCGGTGCAGCCGTAGCGCGTGGCGCGGACCACGAGGTGGAGCGCTTCGGGGACGCGCGGATCCTGCGGGTGCTTCTGCGCAAAAGCCAGTGTCTGCGCTCCGAGCCAGTCGGGAGCGGTACCCGCGCCTCGCAGTTGCATGGCTTCGCCGGCGGCCTTCTGAAGTTCCGCGACGGAGAGAAACGGCGCGCGCTCATCGCGCGGTGGAGTCTTGTTCGGGAGATCGGCGCCGCACCACCAGTTGTCGCGGTAGGGATCGATCTGGCCGGGTTGTCCGGTGTAGCGGCCGTAGCCCGATTGCATGTAGAGCTGCATGCCAGGCGAATGGAGCAGCGTGAAGACCTGGTCGAAGGGTGGCGCATCGGAGAGCAGCAGGGTGCGTACGAATATGACGCGTTGCAACTCCTGCCGGACGTGATTCGGCAGCAAGCTACTGGACCGCGCCCGCTTGAGATACGCCAGCGGCAGAGCGAGATTGAAGACCGCAGCGGAGTCGTCGTCCAAATAAGCCTCTTCGGTGTCCGCCGGACCCACGAGGTCGGTCATCTCCGCCACGGCGCGGCGGGGCGCGTCGCGCAGAAACTCGTCGAAGTCGCGCGCCAGCGCCATGCGTTCGGCGCGTATCTGGTTTTCCGTCGCGGTAGGAAGATTGCCGGCCAGAAGTTGATCTGCGAGTTTGCGCCCTTCGTCTGCCGGCAGCAGGCGAATGCGCTCGAAGCTCACGGTGAGGTAGCCGGGCGAGTCGGGCTTTACCGCCGCGGCTGCCGGCAGGAGTTCGGCCAGGTTGGGATCCTTTCGATCGGAGATTTTCAGAGCGGCAACCAACCAGGGCAGCGTACGACTCGCTCGCCATTTATCGAGCGCCCCGGCGCCGTTGGCCTGGAAGCTGCGGATCCACGCGGACAGGTCGTCATCGGGCTCCGGCTTCGCGTTCTGGTCGAACAGCGTGCGATAGTCGATGAGGTCCTGGCCGATGGTGGCTTGCGAATCGGGTTTCACAAGCGCCAGCGCCAGTTCGTGCATACGCTCGGGCGGGTGGAGACGCATGCGAACGAAGCCCAGCAGGCTACTGGCAGGCGCATGCCAACGCGGGTGCGCGGGATCGGCGGCGATACGATCGAGTTCCGTTTCGGCCTGGGCAAACTTGCCGGCGCGGATGAGGCAGCGTGCCGCCAGATAGGGCGCGATCTCCTGCCATGGCGAGGAAGCGTCGGCGGCGATGGACTGGAAATCCTGACGCGCGGCGTCGTACTGCTCGGAGTAGAATTTGGCGGACGCGATCTGGTAGTCGCGGTCGGGACGCAATTGCGGGTCGGACGCGGGCTGCGGAATGCCGGCGCCCTGGGAGCAGTCCGCAAAGACCATGTCTTGCGCGGCGATCCAGTCGGCGGCGGCAGGGGTGCGGCGAACGCGCTGCAAGGTGGAAGCAGCGGTGCGGAAGGCATCGTCGTTGCAATTGAGGTAGTCCGCAAAATAGCCGGGACGCTTCACCTGGCGATAGGGATCGATTTCGCGCAGCGGTGCGATGCCCACCACCTGGTTACGGGCCGCCAGCCAAGGGTTGGGCGTCATGGTGGGGGCGGGTTTATCCGTCCACGTCGGTGGAGCGGACGGCAGTACGGCCTTCTGCTCTTCGCCATTCAGGCCCACTCCGGCCAGATAACGGTAGGCGATTACCTGGTACAGGCGCTCGTACGTGGTCTGCAGGATGCCGAGTTGGCCGGCGGCGAAATCCTGGGGCGATTCCGGCCCGCTGCTCAAATGAAACAGGGCCTGCGGCAGAAATGGGCCGCACCCGGGCAATTCCAGCGGGACGGCGAGAATCAGAAGCACGATCAAGAGTCTCAGTGCCATTTGCGTACCTCGCGAAGCGCGGTCCGGTAAGTGGACTCGGTCCAGGGCCGCGGGTTGAATATATAAAGACGCGCGGCCGAGGGCGGCTGGCGCAAAGGTTCATCCACGGAAACGCCGGCGCTCGAGCGGCACAGCGCGGGGCGGAAACTGCGCGCCGGCCGCTCGCCGGGGCCCATGCGGAAGAGCATCGGGACGGCCTCCGCGACGGGCAGGCCCGAGATCCAACCGTCGGATTCGCACCATGAAGTGAGCGCTGTCATGGAAAGCGGTATGGATGGCGGCACGCGGCGGCGCAGGTCGGCGAGGAGGTCGCGGTAAAAGGCGCGCTGCGAGAGGGTGGCGTCGAAATCGACTTGTAGCGCCCGCACGCCGGGGATGGCGGCGGCACCGGCAATGGCGCTGGAGACCGCGTCGACGGGCGGCAGGTGGGCATCCTCAGGCTGGACGCGGACTACCGCCATCAAGACGGCGGCGGGCGGGTAGCGCAGCGGTTGCAAGCGCGGGCGTACCGACACAGCGCCGCCGCGGAGACACACGGTGCGGGCGAGAAATGCCACACCGGCGGCATGGGAGTCGAGGAATTCGAGGTTCTCGGGACGCTCCCAGGCCCATAAGAAGACGTGCGGGAATCCGGGCAGGGGGTCGGCTGGACGCGGCCAGAGGAAGGCGACGGCCACAATTCCGGCGATGGCGATATACGTCTTCACGTCGCCTTTTATAGCACGGCGGGGGCCGCGGGCGGGCTACGGCCGTTCCGCGATGAGGGACTGCGCTTGGGCAACTGCTATCCTTTGATTTATGCTCAGCGAGCAGTTGCGCGAAGCGGGCGTGGTGGGCGCCGGAGGGGCCGGCTTCCCGACCTATGTGAAAGCGCAGTCGCAAGTGGAGTTTCTGATCGCCAACGGCGCCGAATGTGAACCGCTGATCCATAAAGACGCGGAGTTGATGAAGCATTTTCCGGCGGAGATTCTGGCGGGGATGGCCTCTATGATGGACGCGGTCGGGGCGCGGACCGGCAAGTTCGGGATCAAGACTAAGAACGCGGAGTCGCTGGAGGCGCTGAAACACCATCTCACCAGCGAGCGGATCGAGTTCGTCATGCTGGGAGACTTTTACCCCTCGGGCGACGAGTACGAACTGGTCTACACGGCTACCGGGCGGCTGATTCCGCCGGCGGGAATTCCGCTACAGGTGGGCTGCGTGGTGAATAACGTGGAGACGCTTTACAACGTTCACCTGGCGCAACAGGGCCGGCCGGTGACGCAGAAGTTTCTCTCGGTATGCGGCGCGGTGCGGCAGGCGAAATCGTTCTGGGCGCCGGTGGGCACGCCATTTCGCGAACTGGTGGCGAGGGCCGGCGGGGCCACGGTGGAAGACTACGGTATTTTCATCAGCGGCCTGATGATGGGCACCCTGAGCTTCGACCTGGACGACGTGGTGACCAAGACGACGGGCGGGCTGATCGTGCTTCCGCGCGACCATTACCTGATGACACGCAAGACGCGGTCGCAGCAGGAGATGAATCATATCGGCAAATCGGCGTGCGACCAGTGTAGCTACTGCACGGAGTTCTGCCCGCGGTACCTGCTGGGCTACGACGTGCAGCCGCACAAGGTGATGCGGAGCCTGGGCTTCACCACCACGGGCGCGGAGATCTGGAACCAGTGGTCGGAATTGTGCTGCTCCTGCGGGCTGTGTACGCTGTACGCGTGTCCCGAAGATCTGTATCCCAAGGAAGCATGCGATATGGGGAAGCACGACCGCCGCGCCGCGGGCTTGCGATTCGTACAGCAGCGGGCGGTGGAAGTGCACCCGATGAAAGAGTACCGGAGAGTGCCGCTGGCGCAGTTACGCCGTCGCCTGCAGGTGGAGGAGTACGAGAAAGAGACGCCCTTCGACGCGGCGGAGAGCCATCCGGCGGCGGTGCGCATCCGCATGAAGCAGCACGCCGGAGTTCCGGCGGACCCGGTGGTAGAAGCGGGTAAGAGAGTGAAGAAGGGGCAAATCGTAGGGCGCGTGGCGGACGGAAGAATGGGAGCGCATGTACACGCGAGCATCGACGGCACGGTGCGGACGGTGACACCGGAATCGGTGGAGATTGTGGCATAAAAGATGGCGAAGAATTCAATTGGACTGATCGAACTGACGAGTATCGCGGCGGGGTATCAGGCGGCGGACGCGATGTTGAAGGCGTCGAACGTGGACATGATGCTGTCGCGCTCAATCTGTTCGGGTAAATACCTGGTGATGGTGCGGGGAGACGTGGCGGCGGTGGAAGCGGCGGTCTCGGCGGGGATGAGCGGGTGCCGATTCGCGGTGATCGACTCGTTCGTGATTCCGAACTTGCACGAGGCGGTGTTCCCAGCGATTGCCGGATCGAGCAAGGTGGAAGAACTGAATGCGCTGGGCATTGTGGAATCGTTCTCGGTGGCGGCGCTGATAGAAGGCGC
>CAZARO010000058.1:0-11744 GCA_964487165.1 uncultured Solibacteraceae bacterium
CTTTTTAAGCTGGAACCCGACGGCAAATACGCCAACAAGGTCAAGGTGACATTTGGGCGCAGTTCGGTCAACACCATCGAGATCAAGGACGGCCTGGTGGTGGGGGACCGCGTGATTCTCTCGGACATGTCGCAATACGACCAGTACGACCGCATCAAATTGAACTGAATTTTTTTGCGAACTTAGGACACCAGATTCGCGTATAGAGGTATTAACTACCATGGACACTGGCGCACAACCACTAATCAGACTCGAGAGCGTGAGTAAGGTCTTCGTGACGGACGAGGTGGAGACGCACGCGCTCTCCTCCATCCATTTCGACGTCAAGAAAGGAGAGTATCTGTCGATCGCCGGCCCGTCGGGCTGCGGCAAATCGACGCTGCTCGCCATTCTGGGGCTGCTCGATACCCCGACTGACGGCGTCTACTACCTGAATGGCAAGCCCGTCACCGGCTTGAAGCTGTCGGAGCGGGCGCGCATTCGCAACCGCGAGATCGGCTTCATTTTCCAGGCGTTCAACCTGATCGGCGACCTCACCGTGTATGAGAACGTGGAGCTGCCGCTCACCTATCGCGGTATGCCCTCGGCCGAGCGCAAGCGGCGCGTGCAGGAAGCGCTGGAGCGCGTCGGCATGTCGCACCGCATGAAGCACTACCCGTCGCAGCTTTCCGGCGGTCAGCAGCAGCGCGTCGCTGTAGCGCGTGCCTTGAGCGGCGATCCGCTCATCCTGCTGGCGGACGAACCCACCGGAAACCTGGACTCGGCCAATGGCGAAGCCGTGATGAGCCTGCTGCGCGAACTGCACGCCGCCGGCTCCACCATCTGCATGGTGACGCACGATCCGCGCTATGCCGAGTTCGCCGACCGCACTATCCGGCTCTTCGACGGCCGGGTGGTCGAGGAAAGCACCGAAGCGGCCAAGACTTAAGAGTGGCTGTCGCGCCGGCTGATGGGCATTCAGCCGGCCGGCGCTGGAGTAGTGTATCCCAACGGAGGGGCGCCATGGGAAGACGGCAACGTACCTGGGCGGTGTTGGCGGCATTAGCAGCCGGCAATACCATGTTTGCCAGTGTCATCAACACGCCACGCAGCGCGTTCCGGCATCTTTATATGCTGCATCAGAACGCCAGCGTGACCGTTCAGAACCTGTACGGCAACGTCAGCATCACCGCGTGGGATCGCGATGCCGTGCTGGTGGAGGCCATTAAGCATTCCACCGATCCGCGCCGCCTGGATGACGCCCTCATCGTAGTGGAATCGGGCGCCGATTCGCTCTCCATCCGCACGCAATACGCCGGCTCCGACGCGGAGCATCCCACCAGCGTGGAATTTCGCATTACGGTGCCGCGCCGCGTTCATCTCGAGAGCGTGGTGCTCACCAATGGACAGCTTTCGCTCGATGGGCTCTCCGGGCCGGTGAAAGCGTCGGCCGTCAACGGCGACATCCACGCGTTGAAGCTCGCAGGCCGCGCGGAACTTTCCACCGTCAACGGACGTGTGGAGGCGGACTTCACCCGCACCAGCCCGGCCAACCCGATTTCCCTGAGTTCGGTGAACGGCGCCATCGCTCTGACCATACCGCAGGGATCCGGCGCCAGCCTGGAGGCGCTGAATCTGAGTGGCGGCATCGCTTCCGATGTCGGCCAGGTGGCACGCACCGACGCCGGACACCGTCTCATCGTTAAAGGCAGCGGTCCGCACATTCGCCTGCACAACGTCAACGGCGGCATCTCCATCCGTTCCACCGAGCACCCGTGTACCTAGTACACCATTTCGCAAATACAGATGCGTATTCCGCAGATCCAACTGCAACCGCTCCCTTACGGTCGCGGCTCTGCATGCAGCCTCGTTCAGAGCCGCGACCATCAGGGAGCGGTTGCAGCAGAATACGTTGGCGAACTTATGAAATGGAGTACTTAGTAACCGACCGTTTTGATCGGCGTTCATCGGCGGCCCAAAATCTTGTCGCAGAGTTTGCGCAAAGTCAGCATATACAGGCCGCCAATAAACGCCGATGAACCCCGATCGGTAAGTGGGGAGCTTCTCCAGTGACGCAGCCGCCATAGTTCTGCGGCATCAGCGCATACGCAGCGTGGCTTCGTATTCCGGAAATACATTCACGCTCTTGATCTTCGCCATTTCCGCGCCTGCCGCGATGCGGGCCCCGGGCGGCAGGTAGATGGGAGCGTCCCCGCGCAGGGGAAGGATCTGCAATTCGAGATCCGGGCCGGTACGCCAGAGGCCGATCTCCCAGGGAACGCCGTAATAGAAATCGTCGGTGACGAACCGGTCTCCGGCGTAAATCCGCGCGATATCGCCAACGTAATCGATAGCGAGCATCAGGCCGCCTACTTGCCCCATTTCGACGACGGGCACGTGGATCTTCCAGGCTGCCGCGTGCGCGAATGCCGCGTCGGCCGGCATCACCGCAGTCTCGGGTCCCATCTTTACCGGGTCCGCTTTGCCTTCTCGCAGTTGGCGCACTTCGGCCGACACCGAAACGGGCTGCACCCGCGCGCAGTAACTCCGGAACACTCCCTCCGCGCCATCGCTCACGAATCCCTGCACCGGTCCGTCCGGCGCCGGGTAGATGCTTACGCGCAGGCCGGCGGCGTCTCGCGAGCGCGCGTGAACCTGGTCCGGATCGAACCACAATTGCGCCGGCGAGAGCAGCAGACGCTCTTTTCCGGCCAGTTCGGCCTTCCAAACGTGGCGCGCCTGTTCGCGAGACAGCACCAGGATGGCTAGCGATTTTCCGCCCGGCCGGCGGATTCTCATGGCCACATCGGCGCCGGTCCGGATATTATCCACAAACGTGCGTCCGCCATCGGCAGTCACGCGCGCGTGCGGCGCCTCGATGGCTCCCGCGCCGGCGGCATCGAAAGCGAATTCCGCGGCGATCCCCGGCCAGGCAAAGAAAACCAGCGTGGCGGGATCGTCGAGTTTGGCTACCAGTTGCGCCGTGGCGTAACGCAGGGTGGTCCCGCCCAGGTCCAGGTTCACGGGCCAGATGTTATACGCGCCGCCGGGCAGCGTCACTGTATGGCGGGGCACTTCGACCGGTCCGGACGGCAGCTGCAATTCCAACTGGAAATCCTTGCGGTCAGGCAGCGGATAGTTGCGCTGATAATTGCTAATGAAAAGGAATCCGCGCTCGCCGTCGACGCGCGCCACCGCCCGCAGCGTGGCGGTATCCGATTTTCCCGCGGGCATGCGCGCCGGGAACCGCACCGTCATGGGCGCCAGCCGGGCACCGAAATCGTGCAGAAACAAATGTAAAATCTTCACATCGGAAAACACCGGATGCATCTGCCCGAATTCGCCCAGCGGCGCCTGGTAATCGTACCCCTTCACCGGCAAATCGTTGAGCGAACCGCTGGCTTGAGATTCCTGCAAGGTAGTAAGTTTGCCTTCCGGATTGGTGCCGCCGTGGAACATATAATAGCCGTCCGCCACCGCGCCTTCGCCCAGCTTCGTCAACACCATGGCGGCGGTATCGTCGGGGCTCAACAGCGGCCTGCGATGATAGGACTGAATCATCCCGCCGCCTAACTCGGCGGTAATGAAAGGGTAATCCTTGTAACGGGCGTCCAGATCCGGGCGCTTGGAGTGCAGATCGTCACCTACGTTTTCCTCGCAGCGGATGGGCGTAAAGAAAAAGTTGGGATTGGGTGGCAGCATGCCCAGCGTGCGCCACCAGAATCCGTCGGCGTAGCCGCCAAACACGGGGATCGTATCCTTAGCGGGCACGGCGGCGTTGTCCCACGCCGTCACCGAGTAGAACGGCGTATCCAAGCCCGCCAGGCGCAACATTTCGCACAGCTTCAAAATGTGCTCTTCGCCTTTGCCCGGCCCGCGCGCGCTGTATTCGTTCTCCACCTGCACGCCGATTACGGGACCGCCGTCGCGCCACAGCAGGCCCGTCAACTGCTTCGAAATCTCTCGAAAGTAACGGTCTACGTGGGTCAGATATCCGGGGTCGTTCTCGCGCACCGGGCCGGCGCGCAACAGCCAATCCGGCAGCCCTCCATTACGCGATTCGCCGTGCACCCAAGGCCCTACGCGCACCCAGGCATACATCCCGTGGCGCCCGCACAATTCGATGAAGCGGCGAAGGTTGCGCTGCCCCGACCAATCGAACTGACCCTCGATCTCCTCATGATGAATCCAGAAAATATAGGTGGCCACGACTTCGACGCCACCGGCCTTCATCTTTAGAATTTCACGGTCCCATTCGGCTTCCGGATAGCGCGCGTAGTGGAATTCTCCCATCACCGGCAGCCACGGCGAGCCGTCCCTAGAGAGATAGCGGTTGTTGACCGACAGCACATGACCTGCCGCCGAACGGCCGCCCGCCGCAAACGCCAGTGGGTGTACCGGTTCGACGCGCTCCCTGGCATCGATGACTACTTTTCCCGGGTTATCCGCCACCGTGGAGTCCGAGCCGGCTAGCCCGATTGTTGGAATCACAAGGGCCAGGGCGATTAGACCGCAACCTGTTCGCATTGCTTACGAACTTAGCGCGACCCGCATTTTAAGGTATCCGACCAAAGTCTGATTTCGGCCAAGAGACGCTTAATTGGTGAAAATTAACTTTTTTTAATCTGCCGATCCAACTTTCGTTGGATGAACTATTGTGGTGCGCGTCCTAGCATGAAGTCGTTCTCGCAAATCACGATGGCGTGGGAAGTTACCTACGCCTGCGCGTGTTATGGTTTGGGACGTAGGTTGACGGCCGTGAATGCCGTCCATGAAAGGGTTGACTATGTTAGAGTCGAGAGCTGACAGGTTAGATGCTCAAGTGACTGCTTCTAACGCGTTTCGTCTGTGCAGTACCATACTTTTGCTGGCGGCGATGTTATTCGCTCCGCTCGCCATTGCCCAGAACGCCAACACAGGGGAGCTGAAAGGCTCCGTGACAGACGCTTCGGGAGCCCTTGTCCCGGGAGCCTCGGTCACCATCCGCAACGTGCAGACCGGTGTTGTCAACACGTCCACCACCAACCAGGCCGGCCTGTACGACGTTCCGTTCCTCGCGCCCGGTAGCTACACGGTCAAATTCTCCAAGGCGGGCTTCCGCGATTTCATCCGCCAGGGCATCGCCCTCCAGATCGAGACCCTGCAAATCGACGCCTCATTGCAACTCGGCGTCGCCACCGAGGAAGTGGT
Source organism: uncultured Solibacteraceae bacterium (assembly GCA_964487165.1). Taxonomy (GTDB): domain Bacteria; phylum Acidobacteriota; class Terriglobia; order Bryobacterales; family Bryobacteraceae; genus PALSA-129. The sequence continues at coordinate 5,170 of CAZARO010000058.1, forward strand.
GGTAACATCCGCCGCCCCCCTGGTGGAAACGGAGACCACGGAACAGCACGTGGACCTGAATACCCAGGCTATCGACACGGCGCCCATTGTGGGCACCGACTGGCGCGCCGAGATGATTCAGCTCATTCCCGGCATTAATAACGGCGGAGGAGCCGGGGAAGCAACCGGCCAGGGAGTCGGCATCAACGGTACGCAAGGTTACAACATCAACTTCCTTTCCGACGGGTCCGCCGCCACGGCGCCACGTGATTACAACAGCAGCAACTACTACCTTCCGGTGGACGCCATCTCGGAGGTCAGCATCAATTCCGGGAACGCCCCCGCGCAGTACGGCAACGGTCTCACCTCTATCAACGTGATTACCAAGAGCGGGACCAACACATTCCACGGCAGCGCCTATGAATACGACCAGAACACGGCGCTCAACGCCCGCGGTTTCTACAACCAGACCGGGCCGAAAGCCGTGGAGCACTGGAACGAATACGGCGGCAGCGTAGGCGGACCGATAAAGAAAAACAAGCTGTTTTTCTTCTTTGCCTACCAGCGCAACCCTTCCTCCACTCCCGTTTCGGGGCTTTGGAGTTACCCCACCGCGTCCATGCAAGCCGGTGACTTTTATGGAATCGCGGGCGCGACCGGCAAGGCCTTCAGCCCTACGGGGACTTTGTTGGGAACCTACGATCCCGTGGCGCTGAAGCTGCAGAGTTACTTCCCCTCTTCAAGCGCTCCCGGCTGGGTATCGGGCTGTCCCGGCCCGGCGGCGGTGGGCCCGGGCACACCGCAAACATGCCCGACGATCAACAACTACGTATTTAACAGCACCAGCCCGAACACCGACACCTGGTATACGAGTAAGGTAGATTACAACATCTCCGACACTCAGAAGCTCTCGTTCAGCTTCAATTATCTTCCCACCTCTACGTCCTATGTGCCGCCGGATCCTCTGTACCCTAATGACGCGACGGCATACCAGCTAGGCTACACCGACGACCTGACCATGCAGCTCACTTACGTCTATACCATCAGCCCGACCAAAGTGAACGAGTTCCGCCTGGGAGGCAGCCGCGAGCTGGATAAGTATAAACCGCCGTCGCTCGATAAGAACGACCCGAGCACGCTCGGCCTGGAGCCGGCTTACGGCACCAATGCGCCGGCCAACGTGTTCCCCAAGGTTTCCATCGACACCGGGGCGGGTGTGGGTGGCATGGGTCTGGGCGCCGGCAACGGCCAGAACGGGAACATCGATGCCGTTCTGGGCGAGGGTGTGTACAACGCGTCCGACGTGCTGACACTGATTCACGGCAGGCATACCATCAAGGTGGGCGGCGAGTTCGACAAACTCTACCAGAACTACACTAATTGGGGCGACCTCAGCTCCGGCAATTTCGAATTCAACGGCGGCGTCACCGGAATTCCGTATGCCGACTTTCTGGCCGGCGACGTTTACGGTTGGTACGTCTATGAGTACGACGCTACCAGCGCGCACTCCTGGAGTTCGGCGGTGTTCGGCAGCGACGACATTAAACTGAACTCTCGCCTGACGCTGAATCTCGGCCTCCGCTGGCAGATGCAGAGCGGCTGGGGAGTGAATCACGGCATGTTCGGCAATTACGACCCCGTGCTGCCCAACTCAGCTGATGGCGGAGCTTACAAAGGCGGTATTCTATTCGCGGGGCAGAGCGATAAGCAGTATGGCGGGCAGATCGGCAACTACTCGACAATTCAGAACGGCGACTACAAGGAGTTCGCGCCGCGCATTGGGGTTGCGTGGTCGCCCCGCGATAAGTGGTCCGTCCGCGCCAGTTACGGTATCTTCGACGCGCCGCGCGACGCCGAAAACTACACCGACGGAGCGCTCGGCCTGGGCTTCAATCCCCACAATAGCGGCAACGGCGGTTACGTCAACGGCAGCTATGCTTTCAAGCTCGCGTCGGGTCCGCCTGCCGGCACGGTGGTCTTTCCGACGCTGCAAACTCTATCGCCGGCTATCGATAACTATAGCGGCGTGGAGTACTATCCGTGGAATATGCCTACCGATTACGTGCAGCAAGCGCTGGTCAGCGTGCAGCACGAACTTGCCGGCGGCATCCTCATCGACGCAAGCTACGTTTACACCCACGGCACCAACTTAAACTTTGCCACTAACATCAATCAGGCCCCAATTAGCGCCTTGGGATGTACGGGCTATAACTGCGGAAATCCGAATCCGATATTCAATTCCATTGCCGCTCAGATCTACGATGGGTGGTCGAACTACGACGCCTTGCAGTTGCGCTTCCAAAAGCGGATGTCCCATGGCGTGAGTTTCCAGCTCAATTACTCCTGGGCGAAATCCCTCGATACGGGAACCGGAAACGGCCACGGATCGGGCGTGGACATCTATCAGAACGCCTATTCTCCGGCGGTCAATTATGGCTTATCCGACTTCAACGCGGCGGATACCTTGATCGGACAGGTAGTTTACGAACTGCCGTTCGGCACCGGCCGGCAATTCGCGCTGCACGGGGTAGCGGAACAGATCCTGGGCGGCTGGCGCGTTTCCAGCGTTACGCAGTGGCACACTGGAACGCCGTACACTCCGGTGATTCAGAATTCGGTCGGCGAAGGGATCGATCCGGGACTCGATTCCTCCTTGAGTGCCGGTTCCACGCTGTATCCGGAGGTAATCGGCAACCCGAACGTGTCGAACCCCACGCGCCACGAATGGTTCAATCCGGCCGCCTACGCCAACCCGGCGTATGGTACCTTCGGCGACTCCGGACGCAATAACCTGATCGGGCCGCGCTTCTTTAACGCGGACTTTAGTGTTGCGAAGAGATTTTCCTATCGCGAGAGGTTCAACCTGGAGGTCCGGGCTGACATGTTTAATGTGTTCAATCACGTGAACTATGCTCACCCGGATGCCAACGTGGGCTACGTCAATGGCGTATTAGCCGACACTACCGCCGGCACCATCACCGGCTCTTCGGCCGGCCAGCGCATTATACAAGTGGGTGCTCACTTTACGTTCTGAGTCGGCGCGGTTGTCTTGTGGGGCCAGGCCAAACACCTGGCCCCACGATTGTCGATGCGGTGGATGCCGTGATATGCTGCGCGTGGTGAAGCTTGTTTTCGTACTGTTCGCGAGCGCGCTGCTGGCGGCCGCACAAACGGCAGCGTCCCACGCCGCGGAAATTCACGGCCACCTTCTGAAAGCATCCGCGTATCTCAAGCAGAACGACCCGGCTTCGGCGTCCAAGGAGTTCGCCGCCGTCCTGGCGCTCGACCCTAAGAACGCCGAGGCGAACGCCAACTTAGGAGTAATCGCCTTCCTCCGGGGCGACTATAAGAACGCCTCGCCAGATCTTCGTGACGCTTTGGCGGCCGACCCTTCCCTGGCCAAGACCCAGGCCCTGTTGGGCATTTGCGCAAGGAAATTGGGCGATCCTTCGGCGCAGGCGCTGCTGGAGAATTCGTTTCCCCGGGTAAAGGAGAAAAGCTTACAGGTTCAGGCCGGCTTAGAGCTGGGTGCTATCTATTACCAGCAGGGCAATCTGGATCGCGCCGCATCCATCATGCGGTCGCTGGTGGACCTGGATCCGGATAACATCGAGATTCTGTTTATGGCACAGCGCGTCTATTCCGAACTGGCCGATGACACGCTGAATAAGCTGGCGCTGCTGGCGCCGGGTTCTGCCGGCATGCAGGTGGTGATCGCGGAGCACCTGATTAATGAGGGAGACCTGCGGGGCGCCACCGAGCACTACCGGAAGGCGCTGGAGACCGATCCCCACCTGCCGGGCCTGCACTACGAACTCGCCCAGGCCATACTCGAAGCGGCGCCTGCCGACGCGAAGGCGCAGAGCGATGCGGAAACGGAGTTGAAGGCCGCCGTTACTCTCGATGGCGACAGCGCGCGGACGGAATGCATGTTTGCCCGGATCGCTCTCTTACGTCAGGATAATGGCGAAGCCTACGCCCGCTACAAGCAGGCTTTCGCACTCAATCCGGGGGATGCCGAGGCGCAATTCGGTATGGGCCGCATGGCGGCGACCATGGAGAAGCCTCAGGAAGCGGCGAAATATCTGCGCATGGCTATCCAGTCCGATCCGCTCAACGAGAATGCCCACTATCGCCTGGCGTCGGTTTGCAGGAAGCTTCAACTGACCGAGGAAGCCGAGAAGGAAACCAAGCTCTTTCGAGAGATTAAGGACGCCAAGGACCGCCTGGAAAGCCTGTATCGGCAGATGCACAAGAAGCCGCCGGGGCAAGGCAGCCAAATCCCCGATTCCGACCGATGAAGTGGCCGGCGCCATTTCTGGTGATGGTTGCGTGCGCGTGTGCTCAGCAACCGCCGGAGCCTGTTGATATTACTCCCCTCGACGGCGAGACTTACTATGTCGTAAATCAGCTCAGCGGGTTGCAGCTAGACCTGACTGGCGGCCGCGCGGTGCAGCAACCGCGGAGTTTCACCGATCTTAGCCAGCGATGGTACTTCACCAGTATGGGCGGCGGACTCTGGCAGATCGGCAATATTCTCAATGGCCTGTGTCTCGATAGCCGGTCAGATTTTGAAGGGCACTTACCGGGCCGCGGACGGGGAGTTGAGAAGCCCGCGCGCGCTTCGGTAATACTTGCTTCCTGTGCGGCCGGGGACACCCAGCAGTGGACCCTCACCCCGACGACTAATGGCTATTACACCATCTCCAACAAGAGCACGGGGCTGCTGCTCGACTTATCTCAGCGATCTCCGCAGGCGGGCGCGTGGCTGGTGCAAACGGCGCTCTCGGGCGATGCCGCCGCGAGCCAGCAGTGGCTGCTTCGCCCCGCATTCTTCCGCGGCATAGACAATGCCTTATTGGAGAAGCAGGAGGCGGCTCGCGCGGCCGGAGGCCTTCCCTGGTGGAACGATGCCGGGCAGCAGCAGGATGTGCTGCAGATGCTCAAGTACCATGGCGTCAACATGGTGCGGCTGCGGCCCAGTTCCGCGCCGCCGTACGCCAACCCTTCCGGAGCGGGCTGCCAGGGCAATGCCTGCTATGCCGAAACCGACGCGCAGGATCTGGACCTGGCGAAGCGCGCCAGGAATCTCGGCCTGAGCGTGGAACTGACTCTGCTGTTCGACGGCGGCGCCTCCGCCAGTGTCCCGCCGGCGTGGTCCGGCGACACGGAGATCACCGAGTTGCAGTCGGACTTATACGCTTACGTAAAGGCCGAGATACTCTCGTACCGGCAGGCGGGAGCCATGCCGGACCTGGTAGCCATCGGCAACGAGGTCGATACCGGCTTTCTCGGTGCTCTCGGCAGTCCCACGGGCGAAGACTTCGCGGGTTTCGCTGCGCTGCAGATCGCCGGCATGCAGGCGGTGAGCGACGCGGCGGCGGATACCTCGGTGGGGCCTGCGATTCCGGCTCCGCTGACCTGCATCCACATCACACCGGCCTGGGATCTTACGCAGTTCTTCACCCTCGCCAATGAGTTCAAGATCCCGTACGATGCAATCTGCCAGAGTTACTACCCGCTCTATCATGGTCCACTCACCAGTGCGCAGGCGGCCGCGTCCAATCCGGGCCAGAAGCCCATCGAGCAGGAAGTGCTGATGAACGCCGCCAGTAACATCGCGAAGCCCATTTTCATAATCGAGACCGGGGAGCATTATGAGAACGGCTTCAACGCCAACGACCCCTGGTACGCTCCGCCCTCCCAGACGCTGCAGCGTCAATTCTTGCTCGATCTACAGAGTGTCGAAAAGAGTCTGCCCGATAACCTGGGGCTGGGAATAGAGTACTGGGATCCGGCTGGCGTGAACATACCCAATGGAAGCGGCGGATTTATCAACGGCGATGATCTGCCCAATGCGATCTACACCTGGAATGGCCTGACCCTGTTCGACGTTAACGCCGCGAATTACTCCATTCTCCTTCCAGGCATCGATGCCCTGGGAGGGAAGCTCGACGCCACCCTCAGTTATAAGTTCGTCAACCTCGCCAACGGCCGCACTTTGTCCGTCCTCCTGGCTTCCAATGCGGCCGGCGCCATGCTGGACGCCGAAGCCGACACTGGGACTCCCGCCTTGAGCCAGCAGTGGCGCATCGAGAGCGACAATGACGGGTACTTCCAGATCGCCAGCCTCAATCCCGGACCCGGTAACACCACCAATGTATTAGATGGGTTGAGTGGGAACGCCATCGTGCAATCTCCCTCCGGCAGCGGCCAGGAACTGGAATGGAATATGCTGTCGGCCGGCAATGGGTACTTCAATCTAGTCAATCGGGCGAGTGGGCTGGTGCTCGACTTGAGTGGCGGAGTGGCCGTTCAGGAGCCGCTAACGGGCAACAGCGCGACGCAGCAATGGCAAATCGTTCCGGTCCATTAGGTACGCAGGGGTCGCGCCCAGGCTCAGATGATAAGCTGAGCGATCGAAGCTCGACTCGGGCGCCATGGAGTTAAAGAAGTGACAGATGAAGTAGACTGCCATGACGGCGACGATCGCGCGGCGGTAAGGATAGCTGCCATCCGGGGTGGCCCACCAGGGTACTCTCCAGTTAGTTCCCGTTATATGGGCGCCAACGAGAATTTTGTTCCCGCTGCGTTGG
>CAZARO010000059.1:0-11680 GCA_964487165.1 uncultured Solibacteraceae bacterium
ACCTTCTGGTATCCCAACGTGCACTCCATGTTGACGGAAGTCACCTTCTGCATCACCTGCTATCTCACCGTGCTGGCCATCGAGTATTTACCCATCGTGCTGCGCAATCGTCAACTGCGGCAGGTGCCGTCGTTCCTGGTGTTCGAGTTTGAGCTGCACAAGTTGATCCCCGTACTGGCCGGCGTGGGCACGTTTCTTTCGTTCTTCCACCAGGGCTCGTTGGGCGGGCTCTACGGCGTGCTGCGCGGGCGCCCATTCGCCTTCCGCGAAGGGCTGGCGGTCTGGCCGTCGACATTTTTCCTCTTCATTATTTCGGCCGCGGCGGTGGGTCCGAGCTTTATTCTGCTGACCACCTGGCTGGTGGAAAAGATCTCGCATAAGCGGCTGGTGCGTCCGGAAGTCCTACAGTTGCTGGGGCGGATTTCGGGATCGCTGCTGGCGGTTTACGTGTTGGCCAAGAGCATCGACACGCTGGTCTGGATCAACCGGACGTCGCCCGAAACGGGATTCCAGGCGTGGCAATACTACAGTTGGAAACCCTTCGGATCGTGGATTCTGGTGGCGGAAATCGGACTCTTCGGCGTGCTCCCGGTGTTGATTCTGCTGGCGCCGAAGCTGCGCCGGCGGACCGGATGGCTGGTAAGCGGCGCGTTCCTGGCGTGCCTGGGCGTGGCCCTGAACCGCTTCGTGCTGACGGTGCAAACCCTGGCGCTGCCGACGCTCTCATTCGACCGCTTCCTCTCATACACGCCGAGCTGGCAGGAAACCGGCACGTTCCTCGCGGTGGTGGCCTTCGGCGTACTTGTGTACTCATTCTCATTCCGGTATTTCCAGCTTTTCCCGCAGGAGCGCGAGCTCAAAATGGCATCGCCGCAAGCGGAAGAAGCGCGTGAATTAGTAGGGAGGTATTAATCATGTTGCCTTGGAATTACGGCTTTCACTGGAACGCGGGACACATCATCTTTCTGGGCGCGTTTTACTGCGTGCTGAGCACGCTGGCGGTGACGCTGATCGCGGCCGCACGCCGCACCCGGCGGGCACTGCTGCAGCACCGCGTGGAAGAAATCGGCTGGCACGAGGACTTTCACGATTTGCCGGCGCGCGACCGGGTTTGCCGCCACGTGCTCACGGGAGAATTCCAAAGCCGCCAGTGTCCGCACGCCTTCGATTGCCGCCAGTGCGAGACCCACGCCAAACTCATTCAGCGTCATCCGCTGCCAAAGTCCGGCCAGCCCGAGGAGGATCTTTTCGGCATGGCCTTTCCGTTGGATCGCTTCTATCATCGCGGCCACACCTGGGCGCACCCGGAACCCGATGGCACCGTCACCGTGGGGATCGACGAATTGGGAGCGCGGCTGTTGGGCACGCCGGACGACGTCGAGTTGCCGCTGCCCGGCACGCATGTGGAGGTTAACGGCACGGCGTTCCGCGTACGCAAACGCGACGCCCATGTGCGCGTACTCTCGCCGGTGGATGGCGAAGTAGTGGAGACCGGCGGGGCCGACCGCGGCTGGTACCTGAAAGTCAGGCCGGCCGCCGTGGGTGAACCGGCATTCCGCCATCTCCTGCGCGGCGCCGAAATCAAGCCCTGGCTGATGCGCGAAATGGAGCGGCTCCAGCTGGCGCTGGTGTCGGAAGGCGCGGCTCCCACGCTGGCGGACGGCGGCGTGCCGGTGCCGGATATCGCGGCGAGCTATCCGAAGGCCGATTGGGACGCGGTGTGCGGCGAGATGTTCCTGGAGCCGTGATACGATTACGTTAGTGGACGCTAAGTAGCGGCCATCCGCTCAAACATGCGAGTCCGGATGAAAAGCGGGGAGCGGCGCGCGGCCATCGTGCAGTCGGCCATCCATCTCTTCGCGGAGAAAGGCTTTCGCGGGACTACCACGCGGGAACTGGCTTCCGCCCTGGGAGTGACCGAGCCGGTCCTCTACCAGCACTTTCGCACCAAGCACGATCTCTACAGCGCCATCATCGAAGCCAAGTCCGCCGAGGTCTCCGGCCGCGGTACGGAATTGCAGCAGCTCGCCCAAGGCGACGATCACCGGGCCTTCTTCACGCTGCTGGGCGAGTTGGTGCTGGAACGGTACGAGAAAGATCCGGAGTTGACACGCCTGCTGTTTTTCAGCTGCCTGGAGCGCCACGAGCTGGCCGATTTATTCTTCGAACGCCAGGTGCAGCAGTTCTACAAGCTGGTATCGGGCTTCATTCGCCGGCGTAGCAGGACGGGCGCGTTTCGCCGCGTAAACGCCGACATCGCCGCCCGCGGGCTGGTGGGCATGATCGCCTACCAGGGCATGATCGGGATGCTGTACCCGGGGCGATTCGGAAAGCCCAGCACGCGCCGCGTGGTGGACGAAATGGTCACCGTGTTCCTGGAAGGCATCGTGGCTAGGGAAGAGTAGGCAAGGCTACGCCTCGACATCTCGGGCGGGATATGGAAGCCGGAAGAGGGAGTTGCAAAATTCAAAGAACCGCTTGCTTGCGCGCGCGGCTCAGAATGGCGCCTCTGTGTTTGTCAAAGCTTACCGAGCCGCGACCGCGAGGGAGCGGTCGATCAGCGCAGTCAGCACGGGAGGTGGCGTAGAGTTGGCAACTCGCCGCAGGCCTACTCCACGCGCGCGGGGACGAACACGGTGCGCGGGGTGATGGCGGTGCCGTCCAAAAGCCACAGCGGACCCACAGTCAGGTCCGTCAATCGAAACAGGTTGCCCATGGGCACCAGGGTCGACGGCGTACAGCCGCAGGGGATTGCGGTGCGGCTGGCGGCGGCCAGATTGAAGGCTGCTACCGATTTGGCCGTCGAGCTGGCCACGTAAACCGTCAGCTTGTCCTGCGAGAATGCCAGGCCGGCAGGTCCCGCCAGCCCCTCGTCCGGAGCAGCCAATACCTGCGTGCCGGCAGCGCCAGTGGCGTCGCGAATGATGGTCAGCCCGGTGACCGAGTCCATCACCGCGGCATCGTGCCCGCCGGCGGCGAAAGCCAGCAGGGCGTTAGCCTGTGCCCCGATCAGACTGCGATTCTGCCCCTGGACGCTCAGCAATCGCGCAGAACCCTGAACGACCGTCAATAGGTACATTCCGTCATCGCTGAGCGCCATTGCCGGTGCCCACGAATGAGCCGAGTGAGCGCCGGTGATCACCGAAAAACTGGCGCCATCGACCTTCACCGACCCGGCCAGCAGCGGAGCGCCCGGCAGGCCGGTCAACACGCGTGCCGACCCCGGCGAAATGAGGGCCGCGGCGGTCCCCGACGGGCTGAAGATCACGCGATCCGGCATGCCTGTGACACCGCCCAGGCTCACTTCCGCGGGAGCGCCGGAATTCAACTGGAACAGGTGCAGCGACTGGTCTGTGCCCACCACAAAGGCCGAGTCCTGGCGCGGGGCGACGTACACCGCCGCCACGTCAATGCCGAAACCGACGGGATCGCCCAGCAGCGAAGCGCCGGGAACCCCCTGTATGGGCCGCAACACCCGGCCGGGGCCGTCGAAAACAAAGCCCGCGACGGGGCCGGTGAGATTGCCTTGCTGGCCTGCCAACAAGCCCGAAGTTACTACCATCATGCCGCAGACCGGCCACGAGAAAATCTTCATCGCCTCTTACCTCTTACCTATTACGATACTGGGTGGACCGACGGTGCCCGTGCCCGGCGTAATGGAGACGCCCGGCGTGGTGGAGTTATTGCTGCTGCTTCCCGAGTGGGTCGCGTAATACGCCGCACCTCCGGCCACCGCCGCAGCCGCTACCGCAATGATAACAATTACCTTGGTGGATATGGCAGCACCCGCTGCCGCGCCCCCGCCGGCACCCGCCGCTCCCGCCACGATGGACTGCGAGATGGTCGCCGAGGCGGTCAAACCGTTAAAGGTAGCGGTCACCTGGATTGTGAACTGGCCCTGCACGTTGTTCACGTGGATGCCGCGGGCTGTGGCGCGCCCTTGTGCGTCGCTGACCACCGAGAGGCTATGCGAGCCATCGGCAAAGGTGCCGCCGGCGCCGTGCTCCGGCAGGAGGAACAGCACCGCGGCCCCGGCCACGGGCTTATGGTTCTCGTCTTCTACCTGTACAATCGGCTCGCGCGCCGTGCGCTGGCGGAGATTGTTGATAGCGCCGTCACCCTCCACAATCACCAGGTTCAGGGTATGGGCCGGCGCCTGGGCGTAAATCGCCGGTGAGAAAGGCAAGGCAAGACTACCGGCCAGCAGGAAACAAAGACTACGCATCGCATCCTCCGCGGCTTTCATTATGGCGGTTCACGGGCGGAAACTCAAACGCGTTTTTGCCGGTAAGTACCGGGAACTCCTACCGCTCGAAATACCAACCCCAACGCCGGCAGAATGGGAAACATCCTGGCGGGCGTGATGTTGGCCTGCCCGGTAGTGGCCTTGAAGCCGTCAAAACTCTCGAAAATGTAGTTGGTTCGATCGGCGAGTTTGATTATTTCGCCGTACAGCACTCAGGCGCACCCGGTCGCGGCTTACCCACAGGTGAGCGTCCAATGTGGCAGATTGGAAATCTGCGGTCGCTTGGCAATCGGCCTTCCGCGGTATCGCTGGTGCGACCGGGCGGGTTGCCAATCCGCCGCAGGTTGCCAACAGTTGCCAACCTGCCCCACTTAGCTTCTCGAAGTTTCAGGCTCTAGCTGAGAGACGATAGCGCTCGCCCTAGTGATGGTGGTGATGATGCTCGTGGTCGTCCAGCTTCACTGGAATCGCGCAGCCGGTTTCCGAAATCGCGCAACTGACGTGCTCGAACTGCACGGTAGTGTGGGCGATGCGGAATTTCTCCTCCAGCACACCGTTCAGCCGGCGTAGAATGACGTCGCTGGCGGAGGGCGGCACGTCTTCAATCAGTACGTGGCAGCTCAACGCATGCGCGCTCGAACCCAGGCTCCATATATGCAGATCGTGTACGTCCAGGACGCCCGCGGTAGCTTTCATGGCGCTCGTCACGTCGCACAGGCGGATTCCGCGCGGCAGCCCTTCCAGCAGGATGTTGAGCGACTCGCGGATGATATCCCAAGCCGTCCACACGACCATCAGGGCGATCAGGATGGATAGAATCGGGTCCACCTGCTGCCAGCCGGTGGTGCGGATGGCGACGGCGCCGGCGATAATGGCGAGCGATCCCAGGGCATCGCCCAGCATGTGAATGAAAGCCCCGCGGATGTTGACGTCGCCGTGGCTGGCGCTCCTGAGCGCCAGCATGATGCCGCCGTTCATGAGCAGGCCCAGGCACGCCACCGCCATCATCACGGTCTCATTCACCGTCTGCGGACGGCTCAGCCGGACCACGCTCTCGTACAGGATCCACACCGAAAGCGCCACCAGCGTCAGGGCATTGACGAAAGCCGAAAGAACCCCCGCGCGATGGTATCCGAACGTCTTGGTCTCATCGGCGGGCTTGGACTGGAGGTAGTAACCGAGCCACGCCAGTGCCAGCGCCAGGGCGTCGGTGAAATTATGACCGGCGTCAGAGATCAGGGCCAGCGAATGGGCCTGGATTCCAGCGACAATTTCGATTGCCACGAAGGCGGAGGTGGCGACCAGCGACCAGCGAAGCACGCTTCCGGTCGATTCACCGTGATTATGGGCGTGGGAATGCAAGCGTCTCTCTTCGTCTCAGTGTACCGCGCTGCCGCTACCCTCGTTTGGCGGACCCTATCCCCGCCGATGAGGGGCGTGGACATAAATCCGCGCAATTCGTATCATCCATGACAGGCTCTAAAATGATCCAATTCTTATCCAACATCTTGTCCGGCGAACCTTTTATGCCGCATGGGATGTGCTTCCAATGGGAACCCGGCGTACTGTGGCTGCACGTCATCTCCGACGTGCTGATAGCCGCGGCATACTACGCCATCCCGGTGCTGCTGTTTTATTTTTCGCGGCGCCGGCGCGATATTCCTTTCAACTGGATCTTCGTGGCGTTCGGCGCGTTCATCCTGGCCTGCGGGACCACCCATCTGCTGGCCGCCGTCACCGTCTGGAACCCCATTTACCGGCTGGAAGGCGTAGTGAAGGCCACCACCGCCTTCGCCTCTGTCGCCACCTTCGTGATGCTGATCCCGCTGATGCCCACCCTGATCAGCCTGCCCAGCCCTTCGCAGTTGAAGCGCGTGAATGCTACGCTCGCCGTGGAGATCGAAATCCGCCGTACGGCCGAGGCCGAGGTCCGCAAGATCAATGGAGAACTGGAGCAGCGGGTGGCCGCCCGGACGGCCGATTACAAGAAGGCGCTGGAAGACTTGCGCGGCGAGATGCATCGCCGCGAGGATCTGGAACAGCAGTTGATTCAATCGCAGAAAATGGAAGCCGTCGGAAGGCTGGCGGGAGGGGTGGCGCACGATTTCAACAACCTGCTGACCGTGATTCTGGGCTACAGCGAAATGCTGCGCGATCATCTGAAAGCCGACTCGGCGGCCAGTGAGTATGTGGCGGAAGTGATGCAGGCGTCCGATCGCGCCTCTTCGCTTACCAACCAGTTGCTGGCCTTCAGCCGCCGCCAGGTATCCGTGCCGAAGATCGTGGATCTCAACGAGCTGGTTCGCGGGATCGAGAAAATGCTGCGGCGGATCATCGGGGAAGACATCCGCCTGGACATACGGCCGGCCCCGTCGCTGCCCGCGGTAGAGGTAGACCCGGGCCATATCGACCAGGTGATTATGAATCTGGCGGTAAACTCGCGCGACGCCATGCCGGGTGGAGGGCGGTTGGTCATCGAGACTGCCCACGTCGATCTGACGGGGCAGTACGCCGCCAGCCATGTCACGCCCGCGCCGGGATCGTACGCCCTGCTGACCGTCAGCGATACCGGAACAGGCATGGACGCCGAGACACGCGCGCGCATCTTCGAGCCGTTTTTCACGACCAAAGAGATGGGAAAAGGCACCGGGCTGGGGCTGTCCATCGTCTACGGCATCGTCAAGCAGAACGGTGGCGAAATCCTGGTGTACAGCGAGCCGGGCCAGGGCACCGTCTTCAAGATCTACATTCCCGCGGCTGGCCGCGAACCGGTGCAGCCTGCGCCGGCAGAGGACAAGGACGTGGCGGAACTGTCCACCGGCGCCATCGTGCTGGTGGAGGACGAAGAGCAGGTGCGCAACCTGACGCGCGCCATCCTGACGCGGCAGGGCTATCGCGTGTTCGATTTCGCGTCGGCCGCCGATGCGCTGGCATTCCTGCGGGGGCAGGAGGAAGGGATCGATCTGCTGATCAGCGACATCGTCATGCCGAATATGGGCGGCCTGGAACTGGCGCGTGAAGCGCAAGCCTTGCGCCCCGGCATGCGGGTTCTCCTGATGTCGGGTTATACGGAAACCAGCGTGTCCGGCCAGGGGCTGATGACCCCCGGTACGGTATTTATCCACAAGCCGTTCACTTCCGCCTCGTTGCGAGCGAAGGTGGTGGAAGCGCTGGGGTGAGTGCCGCACAACGCGGCGTCGCTCGCCGGGCACATAAGGTATTGGGCTCTTTCCGGCCGCCGGAGGAAACGTGCGACAGCGCATCGCGCCTACGGAGCCTTGCAGTCTGTACCCCTTGCACTTCTACAAGAACCGTCCTATACTTCCTCCTGTAGAAGCACAAAGTAACTCCCCATCGAATTCGGGGATCGAAATGAACCATCCAATGCTACGCCATGTCTGCGCCTTCTTACTTCCACTCACCGCGCTGTTAGCGCAACAGAATCGGCTTGCCGGCCAGATCGACAGCCTGCACATGGTAAAACTGCCCAACAGCGTTCATTCGGAAGCTCAACGGCGGTACGACCGCGGACCGGTGGATCCATCCACCAGGCTCAACCGCATCACTTTGCTCGCGAAACGCACGCCCGGCCAGCAGGCCGACCTTGAAGCGTTGCTGAACCGCCAGCAGATTCCTTCGTCTCCCGATTACCACCGCTGGCTCACCCCCGCGCAGTTCGCCGGCCGCTTCGGCCTGAGCGAAACCGACATCGGCAAGATCGCCGCGTGGCTGGCGTCGCAAGGCTTCCAGGTCGAGGAACTGGCCCAGGCACGCAACTGGATCGCTTGCAGTGGCACCGCGCAGCAGGTTGCCCATACGTTCGGCGCCGCGATTCACCGCTATGAGGTGAACGGCGAGCCGCACTTCGCCAACGCGACGGAGGTATCCATCCCGGAAGCGCTCAGCGGCGTGATCGGCGCCATTCAGGGATTACACGACTTCAACCCGAAACCAGTGGGCGATTTCGGAAAGCCGGCGCCAGCGTCCCAAATCACCACCGGCTCCCACGCGCTTACGCCAGCCGATTTCGCCACCGTCTACGACGTCAACCCCCTCTATGCCAGCGGCATCAACGGCACGGGCATTCAGATCGTGATCGTCGGGGCTTCCGAAATCCGGTTGTCCGACATCGACAGCTTCCGCGCCGGCTTCCACCTCCCCGCCGCCGACCCGCAATTGCTCCTCATCGGACCGAGCCCGGGAACACCCCAGGCTGAGGAGGGCGAAGCGTTAATCGATCTGGAATGGGCCGGCGCGGTAGCGCCCAATGCCAGCCTGATCTATGTGTACTCGGCCAATTTCACCGACGGGGTGCTGGCGGCGATCGATCGGGATCTCGCGAAGATCATTTCTACCAGCTACGCAGACTGCGAGGCGGCAGGCGCTTTCGCCTTCGACAGGTCCGTGGCCCAGCAAGCCAATGCGGAAGGGATAACCTGGCTGTCTGCATCGGGCGACTCCGGGGCGGCGGGATGCGATTTGTTTGGCATCTATTCCAATCCGCCTGCGCGCGGCGGCCTGGCGGTGAATCAACCCGCCAGTTTCCCCGAAGTGACCGCAGTGGGAGGCACACAGTTCGCCGGCGACGTCAGCGCCTGGTGGACCACGTCCACCACCAGCCTCACCGGGTACTCCGCCATCTCGTACATTCCGGAAACGGCCTGGAACGAGACCACCGCCGATGAGTTGATGGCCACGGGGGGCGGTGCAAGCATGCTGTTCGCCAAGACCGACTGGCAAACCGGCACCGGCGTGCCCGACGACAACGCTCGCGACGTGCCCGATGTCTCCCTGGCCGCGGCTTCCAATTCGTACGTGACGTACTGGGGAGGATTCAATTTCACCGGGGGTGGAACCTCGGCCTCCACCCCCTCCTTTGCCGGAGTGGTAGCGTTGCTGAACCAGTATCTCGTGCAGAACCGCGTTCAGGCGCAGCCCGGCCTGGGCAACATCAATCCCGCGCTATATCAGATCGCCAAGACCGTTCCCGGCGCCTTTCACGACATCACCACGGGCACTAACATTGTGCCGTGCGCTCCCGGCAGTCTGGATTGTGCCACGGGCTTCCTGGGCTTCAGCGCCGGCGTGGGATACGATCCGGTAACCGGACTGGGATCGATTGACGCCAACCAGTTGATCACCCACTGGACCAACCCTGCCGGCGCCGCCACCGTCACCACGCTGGCAGTCCCCTCGTCAATTACTCTCGGCGATCGCGCGCAGCTGACGGCCACTGTCGCGGCTGTTTCCGCCGGCAGTCCCGCGCCCACCGGTACGGTGAACTTCACCAGCGGCGGTGCCACATTAGGAAGCTCGCCGCTGACGGCTTCCGGCGCCACCGCCATCGCCACCCTCGATGCCGACGGATCGCAGTTGCCTGTCGGCACCGACACGATTACCGCCACCTACACCGGC
The DNA here is from genome assembly GCA_964487165.1 of uncultured Solibacteraceae bacterium. Classification (GTDB taxonomy): domain Bacteria; phylum Acidobacteriota; class Terriglobia; order Bryobacterales; family Bryobacteraceae; genus PALSA-129. The sequence continues at coordinate 9,662 of CAZARO010000059.1, forward strand.
GACCTCGCCTTCGGCAGTTCGATAGCATTCGCCGTCATCACCGTCAATCCCCAGAGCTCGATTCCGGCATCATCCGTCTTCGTCTCGGTCACTCCAAATCCGGATCACGCCGGGCAACCGCTCACGCTCACGCTGACCGAAGAGGCCGGAGTGGCCACCACACTCACCACCTTCACGGAGAATGGCACCGACCTGTCCGCGGAAATTTCTTCGATCTTCGGCGCCGCCAGAATACCGGCGTTTGGAAGGCTGTCCGCATCGGGCATCAGCCCGCCGGAGCCGTCGTTGCCGGCCACCATAGTGGCGAACCTGGGCGGCGTGGACGACAGCGGCCGCCAATGGTCGCGGCAGGTTAGCGTCACCATCCTATCGCCCCTCCAGGGGCCGGCCATGGCCCTCTCCAGCGCGCCCGGCGTGGTGCAGCAGAACGCGGCCGCGGCCTCCTGCCAATGGTCCCAGCAGTTGCTCCTGCAGGAACAGAATGGCTTTCCCGTGCAACTCACCGGCCTCAAAGCGGGAGCCACGGACCTGAGCGCCCAGATCGATCCCCTTTTCGGCACCAGCCATGTCGCGCCATTCGGCACCCTGAAGGCAACCCTCTGCCAGACCGGAATCACCCCTCCGCAGACGCTCGATTACGAGATCGACGGCACGGATCAGTATGGAGCGCCCGTCAGCACGACCCTGCACGGGTCGTTTACAGGCCCCGCATCCAGCCCGGCCACCCTGTCAGCTTCACCGCTCGACGTGATCGTCGGCGTGCCGGATGCGGGATCGGCAACCGGCTCGCTGAGCGTATCTACGGCTGCATCGTGGACCGTCTCGGTCTTCCCCTCCAACGCCACCACCGCATGGTTGACCGTGAGTCCGCTTTCCGGCACCGGACCGGCCTCGCTGAGCCTGGCGGCCAACGCTTCCGCCCTCAGAAACGGAGTCTACAGGGCCACCCTCATTCTCCAGGGAACCGACACCCTTCCGCAGTTTCTGGAGGTGCCAGTGACGCTGGAGGCAGGTGTTTCGCAGTCGATGAGTATCGATGGCATAACCAACGCCGCGTCTTACCAACTGGCCGTGGCCCCGGGAATGCTGGCCAGCGTTTTCGGGTCCCAACTTGCGCCTGAACCGGTCCTCGCCTCCAGCCTTCCTCTGCCGCTGCAGACGGAGGACGTCGCGGTCACGGTCAATGGCGTCGCGGCCCCGCTCCTTTACATTTCCCCGACGCAGTTGAACGTTCAGATCCCCTACGAGACTGGCGCCGGGCCAGCCGTCCTGGGCGTTAATTTCAATGGGCAAGTTACGATGCATGAGTTTACCGTGACCCCCACGGCTCCCGGTATCTTCGCGGCCGCGGGCGCGCTGGTGCCTTTTGCGGCAGGGAAACCCGGCGACACCCTTCCGCTCTTCATGACCGGAGAAGGCGACGTTTCGCCTTTCTTGGGAACCAATGTGACGCCCCCCGCCAGCACTCCGCTGACTCAGTTGCCCAAGCCGGTGTTCCCAGTGACCGTGACGGTGGGTGGAGTGCCGGCCGTCATATATTTCATTGGCATCCCCAGCGGGCTTCTGGGAACGCAAATCAACTTCACGATTCCACCGGGCGCGGCGCCGGGTGTTCAACCGCTGGTGGTGACGGTGAACGGCGTTGCCAGCCCGCCCGTGAATCTGACCGTCCAGCCATAACAAGCCAGGGGACAATGGCGTCCCTGCGGCAAAAGTGACGGAAGCGCTGGGATGAGTACTTGGCTGTTGAGCCTTCCGGCTCAGGAGCCGAGTGAGGCCAGCTAAACTAACAGCTAACAGCTCTCCAGAAACTTAGTTCCGAAGCCGTAAGTTATTGATTTGCCCCGGCAATCGGCCTCCCGCTGTATCAATGGTGCGGAACGGGCGGGTTACCAGGGGTACCCTTTGGGTTCCGCAGGATACCATCCCAATGTCACTTACATTGGCCTATGAGCCGTACCTGGATAATTAGTGGGGCGGACGCCCTCGGGGGTGCCCTCTGGGCCCGCCGGCCCCCTG
>CAZARO010000060.1:0-11592 GCA_964487165.1 uncultured Solibacteraceae bacterium
AGAAGGTCCACCCGCGTTCAGAGCGGCATCCGTGGCCCCTCCGTCCACTTCCTCCAGAACTTGGGCTTTCCCCTGAATTCTGTCGGGAGCGGCTGCGGCTTTCTTGGAGTCCTTGACAGCAGGCCCACTGGAGCAAGCGCCCAGTGCGGCAAGCGTAAATGCGAGAAAACAGAAAATGCGTACGTTGCGATTCATCCGTCGTGCCCTCGCTTTCGAGACGTTCTCGTCCGAATCTGAAAATATCACGAGGCACCGCCGCTTACAATGGTCTCGTCGACTTCCGCGGCGCAAGGCGTTGAGGCGCAGATCGGTGCCAGCGTCTTCTGCCTGCTAAACCACTGTATTACGAATGGCTCTGAGACGCTGATCCCCCGGGAGGGTCGCGCCTCCGTGACCTCCGCCACCTCTGTGCCCTCTGGTTTGGACTTTCCTTTCCTCCCTGTCTCCGCGTCTCTGTGGTGAATGTCTTTTTGGTCGCCCACCACCTCCACGGAAAATGTAAAATGAACACACACGGAGAGACAGCAATTGGGTATCGTTAGTTCCATGAGACCGATCCGGTGCCTGGTCGCACCGGGGCTCTTCCTCGCAAGCGCTCTCGCGGCCGCCCCGCCAGATACCGTCAGCTTCAATCGCGACATTCGTCCGATCATGTCGGATACCTGCTTCCGCTGCCACGGCCCCGATAAGAGTGCGCGCATGGCTGACATGCGGCTCGATATCCGCGCCGAAGCCACCAAGCCCACGCCCACCGGCGGTATCCCCATCGTGCCCGGCGATCCGGACAAGAGCGAGATCGTCGCGCGCATCTTCGCCACCGGCTCCGAGGTCATGCCGCCCGACTATGCGCACAAGGCGCTGACGCAAAAACAGAAGGAGACCATCCGCCTGTGGGTGGCGCAGGGCGCGGTGTACGAGGGACATTGGGCTTACCAGCCGGTGAAATATTCCTCCGTGCCGCCAATCGCGGACACGTCGCGCATCCGCAACCCCATCGACAATTTCATTCAGGAGCGGCTGCAGCGCGAAGGCCTCAAACCGTCCGAAACGGCCGACAAACGCGTACTGCTCCGCCGCGTTACGCTCGATCTGACCGGGCTGCCGCCCACCGCGGAAGAGATGCGCGCCTTTCTCGCCGACCGTTCGCCCGCCGCCTATCGAAATGTGGTAGACCGCCTGCTCGCTTCTCCCCGCTATGCGGAGCAGCAAGCCATGCATTGGCTCGACGCCGTCCGCTACGCCGACACTTGCGGATTCCACGGCGATAACCCGATTCCCGCCTGGCCGTATCGCGATTATGTGCTGCACGCTTTTGAACGGAACATGCCGTTCGACGAATTCACGCGCGACCAGATCGCCGGCGACCTGATCCCCAATGCCACTCTGGAGCAGCGCGTCGCGTCGGCCTACAACCGCTTGAACCGCACGTCGGCCGAAGGCGGCCTCCAGCCGAAAGAGTATCTCGCCAAGTACGGCGCAGACCGGGTTCGGACGCTGAGCGCCGTGTGGCTGGGCAGCACCATGGGTTGCGCGGAATGCCACGACCACAAGTTCGATCCCATCCTGACCAAGGATTTTTACGCCATGAAGGCGTTCTTCGCCGATGTCCAGGAGACCGGCCTGGTGCCCGATCGCGGCTCGAAGGCGTGGGGCGCGCAGCTCGAGCTGCCTAGCGAGGATCAGAAGCGGCAACTCGCGGAGCTGGATGCGAAACTGGTGGCGGCCAACGCGCGGGTGGAGGAAAAAGCCGCCGGCTTGCCTCCCGCCTCCGAATGGGAGCGCGATTTGAAGGCGCGCTGGGAGGCCGGCGAGCTGGCCTGGACATGGCAGCACCCGATTGCGGCGCGGGCGCTCCACGGCGCCAATCTGACCATTTACAACCAGGAACCGGTGGACAGTAATTATTATCTGGACGGCAGCCTGAAATCGGACCGCAAGCCAGGCGACGGGCTGGTGATTGCGAGCGGCCCGAATCCCGACAACGAAACTTACGTCGTCACCCTGGAGCCTGGCGCCGGAGAGTGGAACGAATTGGGAATCGACGTGGTGCAGGACGAAAGCCTGCCGGGCGCCCGCTATGCCCGCGGGGCCGACCGCTTCCTGCTCAGCGAAGTGCAGGCGGAACTGGTGGAGGCCAACGGACCCGCGCGCCCGCTCTCCTTCACCATGGCTACGGTCAACGACGCGCCGCCCTCCGCTTCCAGCACCACCGACCCGGCCATGCCGCCGCTCGCGGCCATCGACGGCAATCCCAAAACCGCATGGGGCGTGCGCTTCGGAGAGGCGCGCGATCCCTTCCTGGCGCTGCGCTTCGCCGCGCCTGTGAAGACGATTGCGGGCTCGCGCATCGCGGTCACGCTGCGCCATGAATCGGAGCTGCGTAAGGCCGTCATCGGACGCTTCCGGCTGGCCCTGGCGGCCGACCCCTACGCGTGGCCGCCCATCGCCGACGCGGGCAAACGCGCCCGCAGCAATGACGCAAGCGGCGCCAAGACGTGGGCCAGCGGCCTTCCCGAGGACGTCATGAAGGCGCTCCGCAGGCCGGCACAGGACCGCGACGACAACGAACGCGGCGCGCTCCGCGATTATCGCATCTGGTCCAGCCCGGCGCTGGCCTCCGATTACGGCGAACTGCAGCGCCTGCAGACCGAACGAGGTCTGCTGGAAGCCGCCATCCCGCACGTGATCACGACCGTTGCCGTCGACCCGGCGGTCACTCACATTCTGCCGCGCTCCAACTGGATGGACGACTCGGCACCCATCGTCGAGCCTGCTATTCCACGATTCCTGGGCGTGCTCGATAAAAAGGGGGAGCGCGCCACACGCCTCGACCTGGCGAAATGGCTCACTGCCCCGGACAATCCCCTCACTGCCCGCGCGTTCGTCAACCGCACGTGGCGCGAATTCTTCGGCATGGGTATCTCCAAGGTGCTTGACGATCTGGGCTCGCAAGGCGAATGGCCCACCCATCAGGAGCTGCTCGATTGGCTGGCGTCGGAGTTCATGCATCCGCAGTTCGACGCGGCGTCCACCCATGAGTGGGACGTCAAGCACGTCATCCGCCTGATCGTCACCAGCTACACCTATCAGCAGTCGTCACTTCCCTCCGCAAGCCAGGAAAAAGATCCCGAAAACCGCCTCCTGGCGCGTCAGAACCGCTACCGCGTGGAGGCGGAGAACCTGCGCGATACGATGTTGCAGGTATCGGGCCTGCTGGAGGAAAAACTCGGGGGACCGAGCGTGAATCCGGTGGAACCTCCGGGTTATCTGGGAGCGCTCAATTTTCCCAAGCGCGAGTATTCCGCCAGCCACGGCGCGGACTTGTACCGCCGGGGCCTCTACACCACCTGGCAACGCGCGTATCTGCATCCCAGCCTGTTGAACTTCGATGCGCCCACGCGCGAGGAGTGTACCGTCAACCGGAGCCTGTCCAACACGCCGCTCCAGGCCCTGGATCTTCTGAACGATCCTATTTATGTGGAAGCGGCGCGGGTCTTTGCGCAGAACGCCATCGCCCGCGGCGGCACCACGTTCGATGCGCGCATTGACTGGATCTTCGAGCAGGCCCTGAATCGCCAACCGAGCGCGGAGGAGCGGTCGATCCTACGCGGCCTGTATGACGGCAATGCGAAGAGATTTGCCGCCGATCCTTCCGGCGCCCGGGCGTTTGTGAGCGAGGGCGAGGCCCCGGTTCCGCGGGATGCGAATCCGATGGAGCTTGCCGCCATGGCGACGGTTACACGAGCCGTCTTGAACCTGCACGAACTGATCACAAGGAATTAGGTGTCATGAGTAACCAATTTGCGGGCGATATCCAGCGGAGAACTTTCCTGGGCCGGGGAGCGGCGGGGCTGGGTCTGGTGGCGTTGAACTCGCTCCTCAGCCCGCGCCTTCTCGCCGCGCCCCAGGCGGGCGACCGGAAATCCAAAGGGGTGGTGAACCCGCTCGATTTTGCTCCGCGGGCCAAGCGCGTCATTTATCTCTACCAGGCCGGTGGGCCATCCCATCTGGAGACCTTCGATTACAAGCCGAAACTCGCGGAAATGACCGGCAAGCCCATGCCGGAGTCGTTCACCAAGGGTCAACAGATCGCGCAACTGCAGGGGCAAAAGCTCATCTGTCTGGGGGCAACCCATGGCTTCAAGCGATTCGGCCAGTCGGGGCAAATGATTTGCGAGCTCTTTCCGCGCATCGGCAGCATTGTCGATGAAACGTGCATCGTGCGCTCGATGTGGACCGAGCAGATCAATCACGATCCGGCCCACACGTTCATGAATAGCGGATCGATTATCACCGGCCGCCCTTGCATGGGCTCGTGGGTGCTCTACGGATTGGGCTCCGAGGCCGAAGATCTGCCCGGCTTCGTGGTGCTGGTTTCGCAGGGCAAAGGCGGCCAGATGCAGCCCATTGCGGCGCGCCAGTGGTCGGCCGGCGTTCTGCCGAGTAAGTTCCAGGGTGTGCGGTTCAATTCCGTGGGCGACCCGGTCTTATATATCAAGAATCCGCCCGGCATGAGTCAGGACATGCAGCTGGATTCCATCCGCGCGGTGAATGCGCTGAACCAACTGGAAGACCAGTCGGTACACGACCCCGAAATCCAAACCCGCATCGCGCAGTACGAGATGGCGTTCAAGATGCAAGCCAGCGTGCCGGGGTTGCTCGACATGAGCAAGGAACCGGCAAGCGTGCTGGAGATGTACGGCGCCCGGCCCGGAGACGGCTCTTTCGCCGCCAACTGCCTGCTGGCGCGGCGTCTGGCCGAGCGAGGCGTGCGCTTCATCCAGCTTTACCACCGCGACTGGGACCATCACAACGACGTCAAGGGCAATATCGTATTTAAAGCCGATGAAGTGGACCAGGCCACGGCGGCGCTAATCATTGATCTCAAGCAACGCGGCATGCTGGATGACACGCTGGTGATCTGGGGCGGCGAATTCGGCCGCACGCCCATGTCGCAAGGCGGCAGCGGGCGCGACCATCACATCAAGGGCTTTTCCTTCATGCTCGCCGGCGGCGGCATCAAGCGCGGTCTCGCCTACGGCGCCACTGACGATCTGGGCTACGCGGCGGTCGAGCATCCCGTGAGCATCCACGATTTGCACGCTACCATGCTGCGGCTGCTGGGTATCGACGCCGCCAAGTTGACGATCAAATACCAGGGCCTGGACGTGCGTCTGACGGGGCCCGAAGGTGGATCCGTGGTTGCGGATCTCATCGCGTAATCGCGGCAGTTGCAAAATTCGAAGAACCGCTCGCTCGCACGCGCGGCTCGGAATGGCGCCTCTGTATTTGCAAGAGCCTACCGAGCCGCGACCGCGAGGGAGCGGTCGATCAGCCGAATATTGCAACTCTCTCGGGTTGCAAAATCGCTCCCCTCGATCGCGGCTCGAGAACACGCACATTGATTCGGGAAGGGCTACTGAGCCGCGACCACAGGGAGCCGTGGCCACGCCGAGCGGAGATAAATAAGATCTGCTAATCTCTTTTTGGAGTTAGAATGAAGGCGGGAGTGTCCCGTTCTTGGCTGCTGACGATGATTTCGGGGCAGCAAACGAGATACACGCCGATGGCTGGGGGATTGAGATGAAACGTCGACCTTTATTATTCGCATTCGCAGCGCTTGCTGGCGCAGCAAGCTTATCGTTGGTGACCGCTCAAGAGAAGCAACCCCCAACGCCGCAGACGCAGCGGGGGCGCGATCTTTTCGTGAAGTCGCCGAAAGGAACCGCTTGTGGGAACTGCCATACGATGGCTGGAGTTGGAACCGCGGTCGGCCCGGACCTGTCGAGGATGGCATCGTTGGCGACACCGCGCGGGCTGGTGGCGGTGATCCAGACGGAATCGATGGCGGACGTCCAGGAGGTCAAGACCGCCGCCAAGACGTTCCCGGGAATCGTGAAGCAAAAACAGGGCGATGAGTCGCAGATCTGGGACCTCAGCCAGACGCCCCCCGTGCTTCAAAAACTTGCATCGAAGGATATCCTCTCCATGAATCGCGACGCGCACTGGAAGCACCCGCCGTCGACTGCCGATTATACGGGCCAGGAATTGGCCGACATCGCCGGTTTCCTGCGCTGGGCCGCCTCCGGATCGCAGAGAGAGATCAAAGCGTCCGAAGTGCAGTAAGTAGGGTGCAGTAAGTGAAGTGCAGTGCGCCGGGGCGGCCAGCGCGCCCGTTTTGGCATCATGGTAATCGATGAACTACGAGCCAGAACTGGAATTTGCCCGCCGGATCGCGGCCATAGCCGGTGAGAACGCGCGCGCCATTCGCGCGCACGGCATTCGCGCTGAGACCAAGCCCGATGCCTCACCCGTCACCATCGCCGATAAGGAGAACGAGCGCATCGTCCGCGAAGCCATCGAACGGGAGTTTCCCGGCGACGGCATCCTGGGCGAAGAAGGCTCCCGCCAGTCCGGATCCAGCGGCCGGCGTTGGATCATCGACCCCATCGACGGTACGCGCGACTTCGTGCGCGGCAACCGCTTCTGGTGCGTGCTGCTGGCGGTCGAAGAGGCGGACGAATCGCTCGCCGGTGTGGCGCATTTCCCCCTGCTGAACGAGACGTATTGGGCAACGCGTGGAGGCGGAGCGTACTGCAACGACGAGCGCCTGCACTGTTCCGGTATCGCGTCGCTTGGCGAAGCGGTGTTCAGCCCCAACGGTCTGCACCTGCCCGCAGCTCGCCCCCACTTAGCACGCGTAACGGACCTGATGCAGCGCGCGTGGTCCGTCCGCTCGTACGGCGGCGCGCTGGACGCCTGCCTGATCGCGGCGGGCAAAGCGGAGATTTGGTTCGAGCCCAAAGCGGAAGTGTGGGACCTCGCTCCGCTGAAGTTGATTCTCGAAGAGGCCGGCGCCCTGTTCTTCGCCCTGGACGGGTCGCGGCGCGTCGATAGGGGCTCCGCCGTGGCGTTCGTACCGGGTCTCGCCGCGGAAGTGCGCGCGGCCTTGGGCGTTCCCTCCGCGTAATCGCAGTTGCCGCGCTAACCGCGGCCCGACGCCGCCCGCAGGCGCAGCGCCGCTTCGTGCATGGCTTTTCCAAACCTGCCGGCATCTTCCACCGCTCGCCGGCATGCGGCGCAGACTGACAGGTGTTCCTCGAACGCCGCCGCGTCGGCTCTGGGCAGGTTGTCCATGGCGTAAGCTTTGGCGACCCCCTCATGGTCGCCCGGACAATGATTGGGCCGCGGCACGCCGCCCATTAGAAATCGTTCAGGGCACATTGGTACACCCCCCGCTCCTCCCGTTCCTTGATTTCGTATTTCGCAAAAACGCGGTCCCATTTGGCATTCTCGCGGCAGTCGCGGCACGCACCGCAGGTGCATCGCACGTACGGCGCCAGCCGAGGCATCGGTTGACTCGTCCTCAGGCCTCGAAGAGGCCGGGATGGATTCGATAATGTGCGCAATCGCTCACCTCCAAGCGGAATCTACTGGGCTCATCATGCGGGAGAATGCGGGCGCATGAAAGTCCCATATGTACCGACGGAGTACCAAGGCGTTCTAGTACGCCACTGGTACCCGGCCACCTATGCAGAGGAGCCAGGTAGATTAATGATGATCTTTACGGGTTTCGATCCGCATAGGAGTGGTGAATGGGCACAAAATCGAAAGCAGGTCAGGCATCCGCGATGTGTCCGAGAATCCTCCGATTCTGCCGGCGCTGCGGGCACGACACGACACATGAGATTCACACCGCCGATGGCCTGAACGTCACGGTATGCATCCGCTGTATCGAACGCGCCCTGCTGTACGAGCTGGAACGGGACTGATATTTCGACCGCTGCCTCGCGGTCGCGGCTCCGAAGGTTCTGGCAAACACAGAGACGGCACTCTGAGCTGCGCGCGCCAGCAAGCGGTTCTTCGAATTTTGCAACTCCCTTTCAGTCTGCGGCGGGCTGAAGCCGCTCTGCGGCCGGCGGACTGAAGTCCGATGCGGGCTAAAACCTGCCCCACCGAAGCTCGGCCAGATGTTGAGGGTTAGTTACTTTCTGGCGCGACATTCAGTTTCCGGTCGTCGATGACCAAATAAGAAATCTCGTGGAATCAGCGAGCTGTTACAGAGCCGCGCGCGTCAGCAAGCGGCCTTTGGCAATCGACGGTAATTGTGCGCCAGAAAATGACTAGGTTCGCCCGGCAAGCCGCGCCCGGACAATAAAGCGATCCGGCGCCGGGCCTATGTAAGAGAATGGATAGCAGGTGATAAGCGTGATCTCGGAGTAAGTGCCCGCGGCGAGCACCCCGACATCGCGCGGCTTGACGATGGCCGTGTCTTCCACGCGGTAAGTGTAGCTTCCGTGAATCGTCTCAAAGACGATAGAATCGTTTTTCAATATCTTGCGAAGGCCGCGAAACAGGGTGTCGCGGTGCCCGGCGATAGCGGCGTTGCCGGTCTGTCCCGGCAAGGCGGTGCCCGGCACATGGCCGAGCGCCACCGCGAGCGTTTCGTCGTCCGCGCCCTCGCGAACCATGGCGCGCAAGTGCAGCCGCGGAATCACCAGCCGGCCTAACAGGGCGCCCGATTGCGGACCAGCCGCGGACGGAGCAGCCGACCGTACGCGGCGGCCCTGCTCGACCTGTTCGCTAAAGACCTGGCTTTCGTGTTTCTGGACGATGGCGCAACGCACCACCGACCAGCCCCAGATGCCCACCCCGCCAATACCGGCCGCGAGCAGGATGTTCGCGATCCAAGCTCGCATCTTACCCCCGGGAACTCGAGAGTTCGTCATAACGATACCTGGTGCGCGTCCGCGCCCTCAACCCCGAGCGGCCGGGCGCCGAGACGCGCACCTGAACATGCCGCAGCGGTCCATGGTTGGCGGGCGGCAGATAGCCGATGGTATAGCGCGTGCGGATTTCCCGGGCGATGCCCTGACAAATGCCCGCCATGCTGGCGGAGCCCGGCGGGAAGAATGCTTCGCCCCCGCTGACATCCGCCAGGCGTTTCAGGATTCCCGGATTCCGATCCGTGTCATTCGCATCGAATAACCCCACCGCGTAGATAGTCGCGAGGCTGCGTTCGATCATGCCGAACGCCTCGGCGCGCGTGTGCCGGCTGGCATTATCGCCGCCGTCGCTGACGGCCACCAGAGCTTTCTTCTCCCGTCCGCCGAGCGCGACCTGCTGTAAACCGTCCACGATGGCATCATAGAAAGCCGTGCGGCCGCGCGGAATACCGCGCTCCAGGGCAGCTTTCAACAGTCCTATATCATCCGAGAAAAGCGTCTCGCCGGGCAATCCGCGTTTCACCGCGTCGTTAAAGTTGAGCACGAAGATCTCGTCCTGCGGATTGGAAGCTTGAATGAATATCTCGGCGGCCGAAATCACGTCGTCGCGCTTGGGCAACATGCTGAGGCTCTCGTCCACGAGGATTCCGACGGTGACGGGGACATCGTCGTTCGCGAATACCGTAATCGCCTGCGCGTCCCCGTTCTCGAAGACAGTGAAGTGATCCTTGGCCAGTCCGGTCACAGAACTTCCGCGCCCATCCTTGACGCTCACGTCCAGCAGCACCAGGCGGACGTCGCTGCGGATGACGAAGTCCTGCGGCCCTCCCCGCGCCAGCAAGCGAGCAACAAACGAACCGGCGCCGGTAACTACCAGTGTTCGAATTGCCGTGCGCCGATTCATTGGTTGCTCCCAAAGATTGTAAGTGTACTCTAAGCGGTCCGTCTAAGACGAAGCAGGCCCGCCAACGTAAGTAAGAATACGCCGGCAGCACCAAAGAGCGGATACGGACTGGCGGTCTTAGGCAGCGCCGCAGGCGGAGTGTCCTGCACCGGCGGATTGGGAGCCGGCTCAGGCGCGGGCGTGGCAGTCGGAGCAGGTGTCTCGTCCGGCACGGGAGCTTCGGGCGGCGCCACTTCGGGCGGCGCTGCCGGTTCGGGTACTGGAGCAGGAGGTGCGGGGGCCGCCGCAGGCGCGGGAGGCTCAGGAGTGGGTTCCGTCATCGCCGCACTCGGAGCCGGGGCAGGTTCCGAAGCGGTAGCCATGGCTAGCATCCGGGGCGCCTTCGGGTACGGAAACTCCTCGCCCATGACATCTCCGGGATAATACCAGACACGCATAGCCTTGGCCGTGCCGGGAGGCGTTTCCCAGAACGTGAACATGGTCCTGTCAGGCGCGTGTACGCGGTAGCTGGGAATCGTCAAGACAGTGCCGATGATGTGGCTTTGATCGCCATTGAAGATCTCGACGATGTGCCGGTCGGAAGGCGATTCCTGCAACTGCAGGACGTATTGGCCGGGTTCCAAAATCGTATCGCTGACCTGTATCGTTTGATTCACTTTGAGAACGGTGCGCTTGTTCCATTCGTCCGCATTCGCACGGTGTGCGAACGGAGCCGTCGCCAGGAAAATGGCGACAACCGGAAGCACGGTTCGCAAATTGCTGAGTAACTGCTTCATAAAAAGGGTTCCTTTCGTACTGTTACCATCCGAATCGGAGTGCAGGATGGCTCACGCGATGTCACAGAGGCAAATGCCGGGCCATTGCGGATAAGTGGCGTGGTTTAAGTAGTCAGGATGAAGTCAGGCCGCCTTGTCCCGGCGATAAGGTTGTAGTATTTACTTGGTGCAGCCTGCAGGATATTACTTAGTTGGAAGGTTGTTTGATCCTTCACAATTCCCTTCAGCCGAGGGTCTTGCCTGACGAGTCGAGCAGTCCAACCTCAGGGAACGAGGCGAAATTGGCCACAGATGAACACGGGTGAGAAGGAAGCCAGGACGAGAATTCATCTGCCGTGGGCTATCCGTGTTCATCTGTGTTCATCTTTGGCCAAACTTGTGCTGCCCCAATGTTTAAGGCTACGTGATGAGGAGAACGTCACTGGTTTGCGAAAGTACCGCTAGCGCGCAGCCGACGGCCCCAGCAGCACCTTACCGGGTCGCTCCGCAGTCACCTTGCCCTCGTGCAGTGCCAGCTTGCCGTTCACGATCACTTCGTTGACACCGACGGAATACTGGTGCGGCTGCTCATAAGTGGCGCGGTCGCCGATGGTGGCGGGGTCAACGACGATCACATCGGCCTTCATGCCCGGCAGCAGCAGGCCGCGGTCCCAGAGCTTCATCCGCTCGGCCGGGAACCCCGACATTTTGCGCACCGCCTCTTCGAGCGAAATCACGTGCTGTTCGCGCACGTAGACGCCCAGCACACGCGCGAACGTGCCGTAACTGCGCGGGTGCGGGAATTGCTGGCCGAACACCGGAATATCGCCGTCGCTTCCCACCATGGCGTACGGCGACCGCATGATGCGCACCACGTCGTCCTCCGCGATGGCGTGATATACCGCGGAGCAGCCGCCTTTCGAAACCAGGTCCATGGCGGTCTCGGCGGCGTTGTCGATGGTCGGCTCCTGGCCGCGAGCGCGTGTAATCTCAGACAGATTCTTGCCGGCCAGCGAACGGTCGAATCCGCACGTGACGATGGCCACATTCTTCGCGTCGCCGGCGCCGCGGTCGAACTTCAGATTCTGCACCACGGCCGCTTTGATACGCGCGCGCTGCTCCGGCGCGGCCAGCCGCTCGGCGGTCGCCCGCTGTCCGCCTTCCAGCGACCATTGCGGCAGCAGCGCCGAAATTCCGGTGCTCGACG
>CAZARO010000061.1:0-11573 GCA_964487165.1 uncultured Solibacteraceae bacterium
AAGATCACCGCCTCGGAGCAGTTCACCATGACCGGCTCCATCGTCGGTACGCCGCATTACATGTCGCCGGAGCAGGTGCAGGGGCAGGCGGTGGACGGGCGGAGCGATCAGTTTTCGCTCGCCGTCATCGCTTTCGAGATGCTCACCGGCGAGAAGCCTTACACCGGCGAGCATTTGACCACCGTGGTCTATAAGATCGTGGCGGAAGAGCCACCGCCTCCGCGCCGCATCAATGCCAGCCTGGGCAGCGGAATAGAAAGCGTCCTGCTAAAAGGCCTGTCCAAGAAGCCGGATGTCCGCTACGCTTCCTGCACGGAGTTCATCGATGCGCTGGAACAGGCCTGCGCCGCCAATAAAGGCTGGCAGAGCCTGCCGCGCGGCGGCAGCCTGAACGCGCCCACGGTAACCGACAAGCAATTGGCGCCCGCGGCGCTGCCCCCCGGACGCCGGCCACGCCGGGCCGAACTCACCGCCAGCGGGACCACGGAGCGCACTCCCCGGCGGCGCAGCGGCTTTCTTCCGTTCCTGGCGGCCATTCTGATGGCTGCCGGCTTACTCGCGGTGGTGGCATGGGAAGTGAAACCGACCTGGCTGCTCAACAGCACAAGTTCGGCGGAAAAACCGGCCGCGCCGACCGAATCGCCTACGCCGCCACCGCCCGCGGTCACTTCATCGGCGGCTACTCCATCGACCGCTTCTCCTTCGACGGCCACTCCGCCGGCCTCGACACCGGCCGCGGCTGATTCTCCCGCCGAAAACAAGCCGAGCCCCATGCCGCCGGCGACCGATTCCAATCCGCCGCCAGCGGCCGCCGAAAAGCCGGCCGCACCCGAAGCCGTGCCGGCTCCGGCGGCCAAAAGCTCTCCGCGTGGAGATGCGCTGCCCCGCCGTCCTCCGGCGCCGCCGCGAGTGTCTGGCGGGCCGCAGGCCATCACGGTAATCAGCAGTCCCAAGGGCGCCGTCGCCACCTTGGATGGCCAACAGGATACGGCCTGTACGACTCCCTGCACACTGGAGGCATCTCCTGGCCGCCACTCCCTGGAGCTGGTGAAATCGGGCTTCGGCGTGGAGCGCCGCGAGGTGGACGTGGGTTCGAGCGCGGTGGAGCTTCCCGCGGTGGTGATGCGCTCCGTGCAGGGGACCTTGATGCTTACCAGCAATCCCCCCGGCGCCGCGGTGCTGGTAAACGGCAAGCGGCAGACGCAGGCCACCCCCACGCAGATTCAACTGGCTCCCGGATCTTACGCCATCACGGTGGAATGGAAAGACGGCAAGCAGGCCACGCGCACGGTGCAGATCAAGGAAGGCATCAACTTCGAAAAGTTTCTAGTCGGGCAGTGAAGAATGAAGGCATCGGTGCATAGGATCGCCATCTTGTTGCTCGCCGGCGTATCCGCGGTGGCGCAGCCGCCGCCGAATAGCATCGAACGGGAAGCTGCGCTGGGCAAGCAATTAGCCGCGGAGTTTCGCGATCGAACCGTTTCGATCGATAGCCCCACCGTACTCAACTACGTTACCGATCTTGCCCGCAAGATCGCCGCGTACTTGCCGGATGTGAAGTTTCCTCTCACATTCAGCGTGATTGCCGGCGACGAATGCGACGCGGTCCATGAACCGGCCGTCCTACCTGGAGGGTACCTGTTTGTTCCAGCCGGCCTGTTTCTTGCGGCTCAGAGTGAGGACGAATTCGCTGGAATGCTCACCCATGCCATGGAGCATGTGGCACAACGCGATGAGACTCGCATGGCAAACAATACGGCGATCGGCGGTGTCCCGCTAATCTTCATGACTGGCTGGAGCGGCGGATGTTCGAGCGGCCTGGCGATTCCGCAGGGATTCCGGGCATCGCGCCGCAGTGCGGAACTGGAAGCGGATGTTCTGGCGGCCGGAACGATGGCGCGCGCGGGCTTTGACCCGAGGGCCCTGGTGCACTATGTGGAGAGAATCCCGGTCCGCCCGAGGGGATCGGTGTCCGCGGTGTTCGCTCCTCTCCCGGACCGTGACACGCGCCTGGCGGCTCTGTCGGCGGCCGTTGAGAAGCTTCCGAGTGTCGAATATGCCGCCGCGCCCACGGATGAATTCGCCGCAGTCCGGCAGGAAGTGCGCCGCCTCACGGAACCGCCCGTGCGCCCGGATGGCGCGCCATCGCTCCTGCGCAAGAAGCTGCCGTAGGCCGCAGGAGTATAATCACTACTTGGCCCGAAGGCATGCCCCTCAGTGCGACCGATAATCTCGCGCGTTTTTCGTCGGCTCTTGTAAGTCGTCCCATCGTGGCTTATTTGCGTCATTCCCCGGTCAGCCGTGGAAAGTGGCGATTACTCAATGCCGCATCGGGATTTCTGGTTACTGACATAGGAGACGGCGTTCAGGCGCGTGTTCATGGACCGGAACTGCAGTGGCTGGTCTACGGAACGAAGGAACAAAAAGAGACCGAGGCCTTTCTGTCTCTTGTCCGCAGCGGCATGACCGTGTTGGATATTGGAGCGAACATAGGACTATATTCCCTGCTATCGGCCGGACGGCTAGGCGGGTCCGGCTTCGTCCATGCCTTCGAGCCGACGCCTTTTGTGGCCAGTAGACTTCGTGACAATGTTCGGCTAAACCACTTTCAGAACGTCATCGTTAACCAGATCGCTCTCAGCGACCGGGCTGGAACAGCGGAGTTCTACCTTCATGAAGAGGCTGATTGCAGCTCGCTGGGAGCCGTATCCTCGAACCGTATCGAGGTGCAGACCATGAGCCTTGACGAATACCTGCGCCGCGCCGCGATCGAGCGCGTGGACGTTATCAAGATCGATGTCGAAGGCGCGGAGGTCAAGGTCCTGCGCGGTGCACAGGTGCTCCTCTCACGCCCCGACGCGCCGGCAATGATGCTGGAGTTCAATCCGCCTCTTCTGAAACTGATGGGGACGAGCGGCGAGGAACTTTCGGCGCTGCTTTCCTCGTACGGCTACAAGCTGCAGGTGGTCGCGCAACACGAAGGGTACCAGAACGTAATCGCGACCAAATGAGCATGTGGCCCCGGCTGGCTAGCCCGGCTTTCGCAGGTTTGAAGGGGGCAGAGGTGGCGAGGGCCGCAGGCCTGTCAAATAAGGGTTCCAGACAGAAGAAATGGAGTGTGGATGCCAGCACCCCGAGGGTTTCGCTTGGCGAGTCGAGCGGTTCAACCTCCGGAACCAGGCACAATTGGCCACAGATGAACGCGGCACCCCATTTATCGGTGTTCATCTGCGTCCATCTGGGGCCAAACTTGTGCTGCCCGCTGGAGACGCTGGCCGACCTGCTCATGGGTGAGGTACTCGCCACGGAGTAAGGCGTCCTCGCCACGCTTCACGGCTTCGATAAAGCGAGCTTCTTCCTCGAAATAGCTGGCCGACACGTCCTGTGGAGTCCCTTAGCTTCGCTTCCAGTTCCCCGGTGTCCGCGCTCGCTGACGGGCCGCGAAACTGTACACTGATGATTGAAAATTGAAAGCTTCGCATGGAAGCCTTCGTCATCGGCTCCGGGCCGAACGGCCTCACGGCCGCAATCACTCTCGCGCGCGCCGGCCTCAGCGTCACGGTCCTCGAAGCCCAGCCCACCATCGGTGGCGGCGCGCGGTCCGCTGAGCTCACCCTCCCCGGCTTCACGCATGACCTGTGCTCCGCCGTGCACCCGCTCGCCGCGGCATCGCCGGCCTTCGCCACCATGCCGCTCGCGGACCACGGCCTGGAATGGATCCACCCGCCCATCCCCGCCGCTCACCCACTCGACGGCGCACTCGCAGTTGCCGCCGACGTGTCCATCGAAACCACCGCCGCGCGCCTCGGCGCCGATGCCGGCGCCTATCGCCGCATCGTTACGCCGCTTGTGACCCACTGGCGCCAGCTTCTCGCCGACATCCTTGCGCCGCCGCACCTGCCGGCGCACCCGCTGCTACTCGCCCGCTTCGGTCTGCTGGCCCTGCCGTCAGCCGCCAGGATCGCGCGCACCCTCTTCCGCGGCGAGCCTGCCCGCGCCCTTTTCGCGGGCATGGCCGCGCACTCCATCCTGCCGCTCGAGGCGCCCGGCTCGGCCGCCGTCGGCTGGGTCCTCACTCTCGCCGCGCATGCCGCCGGATGGCCCATCGCGCGCGGCGGCTCGCAGCGTATTTCGAACGCCCTCGCCTCCTACTTCCAGTCGCTCGGCGGCACCGTCCAAACCAACCATGAGGTCCGCTCGATTGGTGACCTCCCCGCCGCGTCCCTCATCTTGTGCGACGTCACCCCCCGCCAATTGCTGCGCATCGCCGTCGGCCGCCTGCCCGATTCCTACTGCCGCAAGCTGGAGCGTTACCGCTACGGTCCCGGCGTCTTCAAAATCGACTGGGCATTAAGCTCGCCCATCCCCTGGCTGAATCCCGATTGCGCCGGCGCCGGCACGGTTCACCTGGGCGGCACGCTCGACGAGATCGCCGCCTCCGAACACGCCGCCTGGAAGGGCGAATCGTGCGCCCGCCCTTTCGTCCTTCTCTCGCAGCCCAGTCTTTTCGATTCTTCGCGCGCCCCTGCCGGCCGCCACATCGCCTGGGCTTACTGCCACGTGCCGCACGCCTCCACCGAAGACCGCACGGCCCACATCGAAGACCAGGTGGAGCGCTTCGCCCCCGGCTTCCGCCAAGCCATCCTGGCGCGCCACACCATGGGCCCCGCGCAACTCGAAGCGTACAACGCTAATCTGGTGGGCGGCGATATCTCCGGCGGCGCCGCCACACTGGGCCAACTCTTTTTCCGCCCCACGTCGAGTCTTTACCGGACTCCCAGCCGCAACTTATTCCTCTGCTCCGCTTCCACTCCGCCGGGCGCGGGCGTGCACGGTATGTGCGGCTACCATGCGGCGGTTCGGGCCTTAAGAGTAAGATAGTTCCTTCAAACTTTTTCCCGAAGGGGGCTCCCGTGGACACTGTTACTCTGACCGAAAAGCCCGTACTGCAAATCGCGCACTGGGGCCTCGCCCGCCGCGTCGCCTTCCGATGGTGCTTCGTGTACTTCGGCCTGTATTGTCTCCTCACGCAGGTCGTCACGTCCCTGTTCCCCATCCCGAAGCTCGATATTCCCGACCCGTCCACGCTCTCGCCGGTACATCAGGTAGTCTCGTGGACCGCCGCGCAAGTGTTTCATGTCACCACGCCGCTGATTTACACCGGCAGCGGCAGCGGCGACAAGACTTTCGACTGGGTGCTGGTTTTCTGTCTGCTGATTTTGACCGCGTTCGCCACCGCCGTCTGGTCGGTTCTCGACCGCAAGCGCGGGAACTACATCGCCATGCACAAATGGTTTCGGCTGGCGATGCGTTTCGCCCTCGCCGGACAGATGATGGCTTACGGCTGGGCGAAAGCCGTACCGCTGCAAATGCCGTTCCCGTATCTCAACCGGTTAGTCGAGCATTACGGCGATTTCTCGCCGATGGGCGTTCTCTGGAGCTCCATAGGAGCGTCGCCGGGATATGAAATCTTCGTCGGATGCGCCGAAATGTTAGGCGGAATCCTGCTCATCTTCCCGCGCACCGCTATGTTCGGCGCGCTGGTTTGTCTGGCGGACATGACCGAAGTCTTCATGCTCAACATGACTTACGATGTGCCGGTAAAGCTGCTCGCCTTCCATCTCGTGTTGCTGTCGCTCTTCCTGCTGGCGCCCGATTTTCGCCGTCTGGCCAACTTATTCTTCCTGAATCGCGCCGCCCAGCCCCCGAACGAATCGCAACTCTTCGGCACTCTCCGCGCCAACCGGATCGCACTGGCGGCGCAGATTTTGTTCGGCGTCTGGCTCATCGGAATGGACGCTTTTGGCAGTTCGCAGTCCTGGTACCTTTACGGCGGCGGAGCGCCCAAGTCACCGCTCTACGGCATCTGGGACGTGGAACAACTCTCGATTGACGGCCAGGTTCGGCCGCCGCTGCTGACCGACAGGGGCCGTTGGCGGCGCGCCATTTTCGATTTCCCCACGAGAATGTCCTTTCAGCGGCTGGACGACTCATTCGTCGGGTACGCCACTGCGATCAAGGACAGGGCCCTTACGCTCACCAAGGCCAGCGACAAGAACTGGAAAGCCAGCTTCGCCTTTGAACGCGGCGGACCGGATCGCCTGACTCTCGATGGCGACATGGATGGCCATAAGACTCGCATGGAACTCAAGCTGGAGGACCGCAATAAGTTCCTGCTGGTCAGCCGGGGTTTTCACTGGATTCAGGAATACCCGTTCAATCGGTAGCGGAGCAAGGGCTGCGCGCTTGAAATCCTTTCAGGATTTGGAAGAAAGAAGTCAGGAGTCGGGAGTCAGAATGGGCACCGGATCACGCCACTGCTAGCGGCTCCAATTGTGGAGGTAGTTTCGTTTACGGCGCCACAAAACCGATGCCATCAGCTGGATAATTCGAATCCAACAGTCTTTAATCGGCGTTCATCTGCGTTCATCGGCGCCCAAAAATCTTTCTCGGGAGTTCGCGCAAGACCAGCACATCACGATGGGCCGCAGAGTCTGCCCTACCGGTACACGTCTTCCACGCATGCTCGCAGAAGCTCCGCCACCGACCACGCCTGGGCGATGCAACCTCCGGGACGATGGGGCGCGTCGCCGTCGAATATTTCAGGGAGCTGGCCGACGCCCTCGTCGGCGATATACGCGCTCAATTCCGTAAGCCACTTCGCGGCTTGCCGGCGCGCATCGGGCGACCACCCATGGGTCTCGATGTAGGCCTTCAGAAACGGACCCATGAGCCAGGGCCAGACCGTTCCTTGATGGTACGCGCCATCGCGGCTGGTCTGGCCGCCTTCGTATCGGCCGCGGTACTGCGGATCGGACGGCGACAGCGTGCGCAGGCCGAACGGCGTGAGCAGGTGGCGCTCGACGGTGTCCACCACGCGCGCCGCCTGGTCCGGCGTCAACATTTTGTAGGGCAGGCTCACGGCCAGAATCTGGTTCGGACGAATCGCCGCGTCGCGCTCCGCGCCGTTCACCACATCATAGAGGCAGCCCTCGGAGGCATTCCAAAATAGCGCGGCGAACGTGCTTGCCGCGCGCCCCGCCATCTCCCCGAAATACTTGGCGCCGATGGTGCGGCCGAGCTTCCGCGCCAGCTCTTCCATCACGCGCAGGGCGTTGTACCACAGCGCCTGGATCTCCACCGGCTTGCCGCGGCGCGGTGTGACCACCCAATCGCCAACCTTGGCGTCCATCCACGTCAACTGCGTGCCCGGCGCGCCGGCCAGCAGCAGCCCATCCCGGTCCACGCGCACCCCGTAGTGCGTGCCGCGCTGATGCCACGCTACGATATCGGCCAGCACATCGTACAGATTGGCGCGGACGAAAGCGAGGTCGTCGGTATGTTCCAGGTACGCGCGCACGGCCTCGAAAAACCAGAGCGTGGCATCGGCGGCGTTATATTCGGGCGTTTCGCCGGAATCCGGAAAACGGTTCGGCAACATGCCGCGGTCCACGCTGCCGGCGAACACCTGCAGGATGCCGCGGGTCACCTCCGGGCGGCCGGTAGTCAAAGTCAGGCCGGGGAGCGCAATCATGGTGTCGCGTCCCCAATCGCTGAACCAGTGGTAGCCCGCAATCACCGTGCTGCCTTCATTGCGCCGCACCACGAACTGATCCGCCGCGCGCGCCAGCAGGCGCACAAACGGCCGATCTCCGGGCGCTGCCGCCACCGTTCGGGCACGCCGCTCCCGCTCGGCATCCCGCAAGCCGTCGGCCGCCTGAACCGCGCGCACTTCCGTGGACGCAATCACCGTCATGGCGCTTATTGATGAAATTCCGCGCCCGCGCAAATTCCACAGGAGCGCGCATGGATGGTACAGGTCTTCCCGATAATCCAGCCCGCGTTCGCGCTCCCGCTGATACTCGAAGTTGCGATACCACTCGGCCCGCTCCCGCACTTCATCGGCGTCATGCGCCAGATAGAGGGAAGGCAGGCCGGCATAAGGAGTCAAACGCACGATGCCGGCCTCCGCATGGAGAGCGGGGTCGAGCGAGCCGTTTTCGTGCGTGGTCGCATGATGATCCCGGAAGGCAATCAACGGCCGCAGCTCCAGCGTGCCGGCGTCCACGTGCCCGCGAAGCTCATAGCGGATCACAGTGGTATTCTCGCCCTGCGGCATGAAGACCGATTTCTCCAGTTGGATGCCGCCGATTTCGTACACAAATACCGGGAACGGATCCAGCCGGAATTGTTTCAGCAATAAATGGCCTTGCGGATTCACCACGCCGGGGTATTGGTTGACGGCAAGTTCGTAGCTCTTTCCGTTGACGGTAAGGGTTTCCTCCAGCTTCGAGAGCAGCAGCATGCGGACCACCGGAGGCTTGGTGGCGGCTACCAGCAAGCCGTGATAGCGGCGCGTATTTAAGCCGCAGACGGTCGACGAAGCGTAGCCGCCGAGCCCGTTCGTCTCCAGCCATTCGCGCCGCGAAGCTGCGTCCAGGTCCCGGCAAAGGGCCTCGCCGTATGCGATCAATTGGCTGTCGCCTTTTCCGCGCGGTCGATGACGAGCACTTCGGTGGGTACCTTGCGCGCCTCCAGTTTCAGGCCCAGTTGCTCTTCGAGCGCGGGCGCCACCGCCGTCTGCATTTCGTCGGGCGTCCACTCCAGCTTGAAATTGAATCCTCCTTCCAGCCCCGTGGAATCCGTGACCGGCGCGTGTAACACTTCCGCCAGTTTCGTCGCCAGGCAGCCCATGCTGCAAGCTCCACCTTCGATGCTGTGCCTGGTCGCAGTGGAGCTGCTGGGGCCGGCGGCGTCCGACCGTTTCGCGGTTATCCCTTTCTTGCCCACCACCAGGGCGTAACCGGGAAGCGGCCGGGTCTCGCGGTGAACCACCAGTTGGAAGCGTTCCGCCAGCAACTGCTGGAACATGGCCATCATGGCGTGGTCGCCGGCAGGACCGGGCGCCTTGGCGTCGATATCGTAGCGGTCCTCATCCACCCATTTCGGACCGCCGAAAATCTGCGCTTCCGGAATGCCGTACGCGCCCCGCATGCAGCGCTTCAGGGTGACGTTGCGTCCGGTGATGCGGCCGATATCGGAGCCGATTCCGGAACTGCTGCCGGGTGCTGCGGTAGCCGGTTTAATCGACGCCACCTCAAATGCAGGGGCCGCCGAAGTTTGGGCGAAACCGGCAGAAGTGAGAATTACTAATAGGCTGGAAACGAGAAAATTAGCCGCCGATGAACACCGATGAACGCCGATAAGACAGCGATTTTTCGAGCGACGTTCGGCGACGGCCAATTTATTTCTTGCGCTGATCCCCGCAGGACGACCTGGGGGTTTTACGCCTCTGTGTCCTCCGCCACCTCTGTGCCCTCCGGTTTGCATTTGACTTTGTCTTCTCCGTGTCTCTGTGCCTCTGTGGTGATTACAACTTAGACGCAGGCAAGCCGGAATGGATTCGCGGACCGGGCTCCTGAACCGCCAGGATGGCAGCCTCCGCGGCGAGCATTTCCTGCCAGCGGGCGTTCAGCTCCGCCTGCGCCGTGAATTTGCCGGCGAGATGCAGAAAGATCCGGTAATGGCCCAACTCCGAAGCAAATAGCGTGCGGTAAAATGCCGCCAGTTCCTCGTCGGTGGAAGCGGCGGCGAGAACTGCGAACCGTTCGCACGACCGGATTTCGATCAGCGCCGCCACCAGCAGCCGGTCGAGTAACTCCTGCCGGCTGGCCTTGCGCACCAACTCGCGAAGCGCATTGGCGTACGGGTTCTTGTGAAAGCGGTCCAGCCGTCCGCCCCGGCTCAGTAGCAGGCGCGTCACCTGCGCCAGGTGCGCCACCTCGTCGCGGGCCACGCCGGTCATGGCTTCCACCCAGCCATCCAGCCAGTCATTGGGCCAGCGCGTCAGCAGTTCCAGAGCATTGGTAGCGGCTTTCTTTTCCAGAAAGGCGTGATCGATCAGCAGACTGAACGGCTCGGCCAGTACAGAACGGCCCCACTCGATGGGAGTCCGCGAGTGCAGCGGGAGAGCTTCGATTTCGACAAATTCAACAGCTGGCACAAAGTTCCAAATTATTTTAATTCAGGTCTTTCCCGAATGTACTGTCTGGCTCATTATAGCCAGCCGCGCAACCTCGCCGAAATTGTTAAGATAGAACCAAAACCGCGGGTAAAGTCTTTTTGCGCGACACCGAGTGAAATTGGTAAATTGACGGTTCTCTCTGAAAGTTGGGAGATAATAAGGAGCGGTCCATTTCTTTATGAAAATTTGCGTGTTGGGCGGAGACGGATACTGCGGTTGGGCAACGGCGCTGTATCTTTCGCAAAGAGGTCATCAGGTTGCCATCGTCGACAACTTTGCGCGCCGCCAGTGGGACCACGAACTGGGCGTGCAGACGCTGACGCCCATACGGTCTATGCCCGAACGTCTGCGTTCCTGGAGACGGCTCTCCGGGGAAGACATCGAGTTCCTGTCGGGAGATATCACGGAGTACGATTTTCTCTCCCAGGTGATGAAAAAGGTCTCGCCCGACGCGGTGGTACACTTTGCCGAACAAAGGGCCGCGCCATACTCCATGATCGACCGCAAGCACGCTGTTTTTACACAAGTAAACAACGTGGTGGGGACCCTGAATCTGCTCTTCGCGATGCGCGAGTTCCGGCCCGATTGCCACCTGGTGAAGCTCGGGACCATGGGGGAATATGGCACCCCCAATATCGATATCGAAGAAGGTTATATCACCATCGAACATAAGGGCCGCAAGGACGTGCTGCCGTATCCGAAGCAGCCTGGCTCCTTCTACCATCTCTCCAAGGTCCACGACAGCCACAACATCATGTTCGCCTGCAAGATCTGGGGCCTGCGCGCCACAGATCTTAACCAGGGCGTGGTATACGGAACCATGACCGACGAAGTGGCGCTCGACGAAGCCCTCATCAACCGCTTCGATTACGATCAGGTATTCGGCACGGTGCTCAACCGCTTCTGCGCGCAGGCGTCCGTGGGACATCCGTTGACGGTGTATGGCAAGGGCGGGCAGACGCGCGGGTACCTGGACATCCGGGACACGGTGCGGTGCGTGGAACTCGCTTGTTTGAAGCCCGCCGGGCCGGGGGAATGCCGCGTGCTCAACCAGTTCACGGAGCAGTTTACCGTGCTGGAGCTGGCCCGCATGGTGCAGGCGGCGGGCCGAAACCTGGGTCTCCACGTGGAGATCGAGCACCTGCCCGATCCGCGTGTGGAGGCCGAAGAGCATTACTACAACGCGCGCCATTCCAAGCTTGTGGAACTCGGTCTGCGGCCTCACCCGCTCTCCGAGTCGCTGCTCGATTCGCTGCTGAATATCGCAATCCGGTATCAGAACCGCGTCGACCGTTCCCTTTTCCTGCCGACCGTGAACTGGCGCAGCGCCCGCAACGCGCCCCGGTTGAAGCCCGCGGCACAGGCCGCCGGAAGCGTTCCTTACGAGGCGCCTTTTGAAGCGTCCGCGGTTTCGGCGATCATCGCGCTCAAACATCGATACCCCGCCTATCGCCCGACGCTGGCCCTGGCGCGTTGCAGGCGCAGGCGCCCGACCGGCGGCTCGAAGCCGGCGTCCTCGAGCACCTCGGTGAGGGCCGCCTTGACCGCC
>CAZARO010000062.1:0-11531 GCA_964487165.1 uncultured Solibacteraceae bacterium
GCGGGGTCCATCGTTCCGTGGGCTCCATGACCAGGGAGCCTTTGCGGCCATTTCTCTCCAATTCTTGCTTGTCTCCTTTACCCAGCGCTGAAACTTTTAGTTTCCGATGAAATGGCGTGGGGGGCAACAAGAATTATGTTACGAGACGCTCATGGAGGGTAAACGGCCGACAAACCTCTCCCACTCAGTACCTTGGCCACTGGGGCAGTGTGCTCAGCGTTTCCCGCGGATAGCCTGGATCAAGCCCATGGTGTCGCGGACCTTGCCGGCGATGGCCGCGTAATCTCCGGCTTTCACCATCTCCTTGGTGATGAGATTGGAGCCCATCCCCACGCAGACCACTCCGGCGTCGAACCAGCCCTTCAACGATGCCTCGGTGCTTTCCACGCCCCCGGTGGGCATGATCGAAACCCAGGGGCACGGGCCCCTCACGGCCTTCACGAAACCCGGTCCGCCGACTTCCTTGCCGGGGAAGATTTTGAGAATCTCGCAGCCCAGTTCTTCGGCCTGGGAAATTTCCGAAGCGCTCCCGCAACCCGGCGAATACGGAACCTTGCGCCGGTTGCAGGCGCGCGCGACATCGGGATTCAGCACCGGGCCGACCACGAAGTTCGCGCCGCAATTGATATACAGCGACGCGGTCCCCGGGTCGACCACCGAGCCGACGCCCAGAATCATTTCCGGCAGTTCGCGCGCGCAATACTTCTCCAGTTCGTTAAAAACTTCCCAGGCGTGATCGCCGCGATTGGTGAACTCCAGCAGCCGGCATCCGCCGGCGATGCAGGCGGCCGCCACCTGGCGCGCCACCTCGAAATCCGGGTGGTAAAAGACGGGCACCATGCCCGTCTCGATCATAGTATTGAGGACTTTCAGTCTGGAATAACGTGCCATCTATTGCTCCGTCGAAAGTCACAGGCTAACACCTCTCAGGCCGGTACTTCGGCGTGGGTCCGCACCACGGTTTCAATGGATGGCGCATGGAGCAGGGTGTTGTGGATCAGGCAGGCTTTCACGGCACGGAGAACGCCGGCCTCATGGTGCGCGTCCAGGTTGGGGATGAATACCTCGATGCGAAACTGCCCCACGCGCGCCGGCTGGGTTGCCTTTTCGGCGTGGACCGTGACCTCCAGCCCGCTCGCCGGCAGGTTTCTGGTCTTCAGATATTGCGCGGCGTAGAACCCGGCGCAGGTGCCCAGAGAGGCTAACAGGAACTCCGGCGGAGTCATCCCCCGATCGGCGCCGCCATTATCGGTCGGCTGGTCGCAAATTACGCGATGGCCTCGCGCAATGGCTTCAAACTCTACGTTTCCAAGATGACGAACGGTGACTTCCATAAATAGGGCCTTCGCTCGGAAAGATGCAATCGCCACCCAAAGGTGACAATGTCACGCCGGCCGATTCTCCACATCTTGCGCAAGCTGGGTGTGGCAAAGTAAAGGAGGTAAACCTTATGAGAACCTTTGTCCTGGGGATCGCGGTAGTTTTGACCGCCGGTCTGGCTGCCGACTTGGCGCTGATTCAACCGAACGAAGTGGCCGCACAACTGGCGGCCAAGGGCACGCACGCGGCCGTCTTTCAAGTCGGCCCGAATGTGCTCTATCGCGGCAAACATATTCCGGGCGCGGTGTACGCCGGGCCGGCATCGCGCCCGGAAGGGCTGGAGCTGCTCAAACAGGCTGTCGGTAAACTTCCTCGCGACACCGAGATCGTCCTTTACTGCGGCTGCTGTCCTTGGAGTAACTGCCCCAATGTGAAGCCGGCCATGGCGCTGCTGAAAGACATGGGATTCACGCACGCCAAAGCGATGTTCGTGGAGACGAACTTTGCCAGGGACTGGACGGAGAAAGGCTACCCCGTGGAGGCCGGCACTCCGAAGCAGTAGCGATTGCGCCGGGAGCGCCATAATCGCAGGCGCAAAGTACCCGCATGCTAAACTCAGGAATCGCGCTCACCCCGAGCCGCGGCTCCGGGCACGTGTGAGACGGCGACAAGAACAAATATGGGTCTGGCGTTAGTCCTGATCTACATTGCGCTGAATCTGCTGTCGCCGGCAGACATGCTGCCGGCCCTGGCGCCGTATCGCCCCATGCTGGTCCTGGCGCTGGTGAACGTGCCGGTCGCGTTAATGTCCCGCCTGCAGGCGCCGGAAGTCGGCAAACTTCGCGTCCAGTTCGCTCTCGTGCTGCTGTTCTGTGGATTCGCATGCGCCGCGCAGATTCCTCACCGCATGTACGGCGCCAACATCAGGACGGTGGAAGACATGGTGCCCAACGTTCTCGCTTATTTCCTGGGCGTGATCCACTTTCGGACCCCGCAGCGGCTGCGATTTGTGCGCACCACGCTGGTGCTGATCGCGGTCTTCGTGATGATTAACGCGCTCATGGAAATGCCGTACGCCCGCTCCACCGGTTTGCAGACGCCTTACGTGATGCCATACGGCTCGGCACTCTCCATGGAGTACCGGATTCGCGGCCTGGGCATGCTGCACGACCCCAATACGTTTGGACAGTTCCTATTGCTGGTCCTGCCCCTCCTGTTCGTCGCCAAGGGCGATACGGGCCTCGGCATGGGGTGGCTCTTCGCCCTGCCTACCAGCGCGTTGTTCCTGGCCGCGGTTTACTTTACTGGATCGCGCGGCGCGTTTTTGGGGGTGGTAGTGCTCGTGGGCCTGCTCCTGGTCAGGCGCCTGAGGACGACGGGCGCGGTCATCGCCACGGTCGTGGGAGGCTTGGGACTATTGGGACTCAATGCCTACAAGACGCGCTCCATTTCGCTGTCCGGTGGAATGGATCGCCTGGCTATCTGGTCCGACGGGCTCTCTTACTTCAAGCAATCGCCCATATGGGGGATCGGTCCGCGCGCGTTTATAGACCGGTACGGCATGACGGCCCATAACTCATTCCTCCTGGTGGCGGCTGAACTGGGTATTATCGGGTACTTCCTGTGGATGGGCATGCAGGTGGTGACCTTAATTCAGCTAAGTCGCATTCCCGCGCTCGTCAGAAAGTCGGATCCCTCCCTGGCGCGGTGGGCGGTGGCGTTGCAGATATCGTTGAGCGGCTATATGTTCACCAGTTTTTTCCTGTCGCGCGCTTACGAACTGCCGTTGTACATGTTACTGGGCATGTGCGGCGGAGTTATCATTGCCGCCGGCGGCGACGATGTGGTTACCCTGCGGGGCAGTGGGTGGCCGCTGTGGACGATGGTCTCCTGTGTGGGAATACTCGGGCTGATATACATCATGCTGCGCCTGCGCTTCGCTTAGTACTCCATTTCATAAGTTCGCCAAGGTATTCTGCAGTTGGATCTGTATTTGCGAAATGGAGTACTTAGCTCGCCGTTCAGTGCTTTTGCGCCCGCCGCTTCTCTTACCGAACCGCGACCGCAAGGGAGCGGTTCTCGACGAGCAATGAAGTCGAGAGTAGTAGCGGCCGGATCCTCGGGGAAAACCGGCGCAATTCGAGCCGATTCTGATACTAGGGCGGGAATTATTCCAAAAAGAGTGTTATGTAAAGCCAGTCCGCCGGGTGTGAGTGCGCGGGCAGTAAGCACCGGGTACCAACCGGTTCCAATCTCGGCAAATCGAACATCCGGCAGATACTGGCAGGTCTGCTTCCTTCTGTATGGCGAGCGTAACCGGACGGCCAATAAGCCGAGTCAAGAAAATCAAGCCACCGAGACCGATGGCGCCAGCCAGGAGATCAGACTCTTCCAATGCGGGCGCACCGCCGCGGGGAACTGCCTGCCGATCGCCAGGAAGCGGTTCACATCTTGAGGCCTCAGGGCCGCCGTAATACGCAGTGCAACCATCCAGAGGACGGCGCCGGCAGCAATCGCAGGCACCAAGCCGGCGCGGCCGGGTATTGCCCGGGTGGTGGCCAGCACGCCCAACGACATGATCGCGCCCGAGGCCGCAATCCGGCCCCAGTCCGCGAGTTTCAGATCGAGACGGTCGGCCTTCCAGACGTAGATCCAAATGCCCAGGGCCGCCAACCCCTGGGCGGTGCCGTTGGCCACGGCCGCGCCATTCGCCCCATGCCGGCCAACCAGCAGGATATCCAGCCCGATGTCAACTGCCCCGCAGATGCAGCCCCACACGATGAGAAATCCCTGCCGCTCCGTGGTCTGCAGCAGCATTGTAGGCGCCGTAACCAGCGCTTTCGGTATGGCCAGCACGGCGATGATGGCCAGGGTGGGGACCATCGGCTGGTACTGCCGGCCGTAGAGCAGGAGAACCAGCGGTTGGCTGATGCAGGCCAGGCCGGCGAGCAGCGGCAGCGCCACAAGCAGAGCGTAACGGCCGCCGTCCACGGTCATTTCCTTCAGGCGCGATTCGCCCCGCCCGTACTGGGCCATCATGGTAGAGGCCAGTGCTCCCAGGAACAAAGTCGGAATAATCAGGATGCGGTCCGCCAGGCTGAAAGGCTGGGAAAAGAATACGATTTGGCGCGCGTCCGGGTTCAGCGCTTTCAGAACGAAAATGTCGGAACGGTCCCAAACCACCAGGTTGAGCAGTAGCAGAGCCATCCCCTGGCCGGAGTAAGTGAACATGCGCCTTTGTAAGTCCGGCGGCACCGTTCCCCGGGGAATTCTGCCCAGCCACCGTTCGACGGCGCGCAATTTCAGGCCGCATTCCAGGCAGGAACCTACCAGGACCGCGGCCGATAGCCCCACAAAGTCCCAGCCGGCAAACAGGCTCACGATGGTGAGCGCGGCGGATGTCATTCCGCCGGCAATCGCGGGCCCCGTGTTCCGCCGGGTTACTTCGGAGGCATTATTGGCCTGCGAGGGAACCGTGGAGATCAGGCGCGGCACAATGGCAATAATCAATAACACGGAAGCAGCGAAATAATGCCGGTCTCCCAGCCAATACACCACCGCAAACCCGATTGCCGCGGCGGCCAGAGAGATATAGCTCTGTATCTGGAGGGTGGCCAGATAAGTGGCGCGCGCCACCCCGGACATCCCGCGGTTGAGATACTCGGCCATGTATTTGCGGGTAGTGGCCGACAGTCCGAAGGAGCCCATGGTGAGCGTTATCGTAGTCAGCGTGACAATATATTGGTAGGATCCGAGTCTTGCCTGGCCCGCTGCGTCCTTTCCGATGACGCGGGCGATGGCCACCGAAGTAATAAACTGGACGCCTAAGATTAGGAAAGCTTCGATACTGCTCCACACAGTATTAGTCGCGACGATCCGGGAGTTATCCGTGGGGCGCGGAGGCCCGGTATTCTCGCTTTTCTGCATGACGTTTCGCGACAAGCTCCCCGGAGCCGGCTGCGGACAAGTGGAACTGCGGCGAGCGATGGCTGGTAACCAAGATTGTGGCTGTTCGCCGAACCCTCTGTCAAGCTCGCGGCTATCCATCCGCGCGGCACATAGGCCCGCATGGCGATGATTTATAATTGCAGCTATGCCGGCCGCTGATTTGCACCCGTCGTCGCCGGGAAGCCGCTCTTCCAGACCAGCCGGCGTCCCCACAGTGTCGGTCATCATTCCTTCGATGAACGTCGCGCCCTACATTGGCGCGGCGATTGACAGCGCCCTGGCGCAAACCCATCCTGTGTTGGAAGTGCTGGTGATCGACGGAGGCTCTCGCGACGGCACGCGGGAACTGGTGGCTTCCTACGGGGAGCCGGTACGGTTACTGGAGGAACGCCAAAACGGCGGGAAAGGCCTGGCCGCCGCGCGCAATGTCGGCGTGCATGCGGCCTCCGGCGAGTGGCTGGCATTTCTCGATGCCGACGACTGGTGGGATCCGCGCAAGACCGCCGCGCAACTGGCTGAACTGGAGAAGCACCCCGCGGCTGCCCTGAATTATACCGGATACCTCATGATCCGCGAGAGCTCGGGTGAGCGTACCCTGATTGGCTGCCCGGACACCAAAGCGGTGTGGCCGGCTCTGCGGTGGACCAACGGCGTCAGTGCTTCCACCGTGCTGGCCCGCCGTAGCGCGCTCATCGAAGTGGGCGCATTTCGCGAAGACCTCATCGGCTTCGAGGATTGGGAGATGTGGGTGCGAATGCGGCTTCGCTACCCCTTTACCTGCTGTCACGAACCGTTCATGTTTTATCGCATTCTGCCACAGAGCTGCAGCCACGATTTGAAGAAACACCTGGATGGAATTCCGGAAGTCTGCCAGAGCACCATGGCCGCCGGTTTGAGCGGCGTCGAACGGTGGGTGGTGGAGCGCCGTCTGTGGGCTGCCCAATTGTACGCCTGTGCCCTGGTCGAGCGCGAGAATAGCGATGGGGGCGGTCAATCCCTCCTGTGGCGCTCTTTGGCGCACTGGCCTTTCCCCACTTTCCTCCCGGTAAGATATAAAACGCTGGTGAATTACCTGTTAGGGCGCGGCAAGTAAAGTAGGGCGCCACTGTACGATTCCGAACAATGGCGGCATGATAGCCCTTTTTAGTGGATGCAAAGCGCTGGCAAGTGGGGTATTACTACATCTGCACACTCAAATGCCAGGCTGTCCCTTATCAAAGCTGTTATCCACCGTTAACAGGCGCGTCCGGCCGCGATGAACGGGCACGACGCCGCCAGTGTGCCGGGAAGCCGCGTGGTCTTCGGACTGCTCCTGATCTTGAACGTCCTGGTGGTGTACTCCAACCACTTCCGCAACGACATCCATTTCGACGATCTCACCGCCATCTGCGACAACCCGGCGATTCGCGACCCCGCAACCATCGCCAAAGCGTTTGTGGACCCAACCGCCTTCAGTTCCGCACCGGGACAGCGCACCTACCGGCCGGTGACCACGGCATCCCTCACGGTTGACTACTGGCTGGCGGGCGGGCTGAACAACACCTTTTTCTTTCACCTCTCCACGTTTTTCTGGTTTTCCGTCCAATTGGTGCTGATGTTTCTGCTTTTTGAACGGCTCATGAACCGGGCCGATCCGCACCCCTCGAACTACTGGACCGCCCTGGCCGCCGCCGCCGCTTTCGGCATGCACCCCGCCAATGCCGAAACCGTCAACTACATTATTCAGCGCGCCGACCTCTATAACGCCCTGGGATGTGTCGCCAGCCTGTGGCTCTTCATTCGCTATCCGGCACAGCGCAGGCTCGCGTGGTACCTGTTGCCGGCCGCGGCCGCCATGCTGGCCAAGCCACCGGCCCTGGTGTTTCCGCTCCTCCTGCTGGCGTACGTGCTGCTATTCGAACAGGACGGCGTCCCGGCCCGCCGGAAATGGAAATCCGCGCTTGCCTCGGTGCTTCCGGCCTTGTTGCTGGCAGCCGCGATAGCCCTCCTGCAGGTGCGCATGCAGGCCGTCACCTGGTCCGCCGGTACGGTCTCCCCGCTGGCGTACCGGCTCACGCAACCTTTCGTGGCGCTGCACTATTTCCAATCGTTTTTTCTGCCCGCCGGCCTGAACGTCGATCCGGCCTGGCACTACATCGCCCCATTCAGCCTCCAGGCGATTGCCGGATACCTCTTTGTGATTGCGCTCGCGCTCGCCGCGGTGGCCTCTTTCCGCACGCGCCGCGGAAAACCGGTGGCGTTCGGAATTATCTGGTTTTTCATTACCCTGGCGCCCACTTCCCTCAC
This sequence comes from uncultured Solibacteraceae bacterium, assembly GCA_964487165.1. Taxonomy (GTDB): domain Bacteria; phylum Acidobacteriota; class Terriglobia; order Bryobacterales; family Bryobacteraceae; genus PALSA-129. The sequence continues at coordinate 7,555 of CAZARO010000062.1, forward strand.
GCCCCTGAGCGATGTCACCAACGATCACCGCATGTTCTTCCCCTTCGTGGGCCTGGCCCTGGCCGTCTTTTGGAGTTTGCGGCTGTTACTGTTCCGCCAGACTGCCCGCCTCACCAGGCATCCCCTCTGGGTACGCGGTTCCGTGGTTGCCCTGGCAGCCGTGCTGATAGTCGCCGGTGCGGCAACCAGGGGGCGCAACCGCGTCTGGTCCACGGAGAGAAATCTGTGGCTCGACGCCACCGAAAAAAATCCGCGCAATCACAAGGCCTGGACCAACTATGGAAGCGCCCTCTACCGTCAGGGCGATTATGAGGCAACCCTGTCAGCCTGGAACCGCGCCGCCTCTCTCGATCCGGCCTCTCCTCTCTGCCAGGCGAACCTGATTCGCGTCCTCCAGAAACTGCACCGCGGCCAGGAGGCGGAAACCCACTTTCAACGTCTGCTGGCCCTCGGCCCATCCATTCCCGATCCTTATATCGCCTACGCCGAATGGCTCGGCTCGGTGGGCCGCTTCACCGACGCCCGAAGCGTGTTGGATAGCGCCGCCCGGTTGTATCCCGATTCGCCGCCAGTTCGCCACGCCCATCTGCAGTTGTATTTGGACCGCGACGCCGCCGACCGCATTGCCGTGCTCAAAGCTCTCGCTCCGGATCACGATCTGACCGTTTCAGCCGGCGATATCCTCGCGGCGCCGGCGGCCTTGGCCGCGCTCGACAGGAATGGCGACGGCAAACTCTCCGCCGAGGAGTGCGGCGCCGATTTCGGGGACGAAAGCCGTCTCGACCAGGCGACTCTCCGCCGAATGCGCCGGGAATTTATGCAATCGCAGCCCGTGCTGCTGGCGCTCGATGCCGATGGGGACGGCGAAATCTCGGCCCGGGAGATCGGCGACGCGTCCAAAGAATTGGCCAGCCTTGACCGCAGTGGCGCCGGATTGCTGCGAGTGAGCGAACTGGACCCCCCGTGGGTAGTCGGGGAAGCGCGCCGGATCCTGGCCCTGCTCGACCGGAATCGCGACGGCCGGATCGGCCAGGACGAGCGCTCCAGCCCAGCCGCCGAACCGTTCCGCGAACTGCTGAGCGCCGCCGACATCGACCAGGACGGCGTCGTGATCCTGGATGAACTGATCGAAGAGATCTTCTACCGCGCCGACCGGAACAAAGACGGCACGGTAACCGCGGAGGAAATGAACGCGGCTATCCGGTCGGGCCTGCTTGGCTCTATTCCCACTCCCCCAGCCGACCGCACCAATTCACGATGCCTGGTGCGCTTGTCTCAGAATTCGAAAATGTAATACGCATGGCCTACGATGGCGTCAGGCTCCTCCTTCAGCCAGGCGGCAGCCGATAGCAGCCGCGCGTAGGGCACCCAATGGGAGCTGATGGCATACAATCCCGGAGGCGGTACCGCGGATAAAAACGGATCGGCATCTTCGGACTTGATGCCGTAGGCCGCCGGTGGAAAGGTGCCGAAATACTCCAGCCGTACCGTCCGTCCGCGGCCATTTTGATCGAGCCATTCCTTCAACTGGGGCAGACTCTGCCCCCAGTCCACATTGCTGTCGGCCAGCCAATCCGGTCCGCAGCGGCTGCCGCCGTCCAGGCCGATCCTGGCGAGATTCGCCGGCAGGCAGGCGGCTTCGTTGAAATACGACAGATGGTCCGGATAGATCCCGGCCGCGGCGAGAACCACCCAGGCGCAGGCGGCAACCCCTACCGTTCGAGGGATTACGCGGCCATGCAGCAATCCCGCCAGAGCCACTCCACCGGCTATGTATCCGAATACCAAGGCCGGCATCTCGTAGCGAACTCCGAGATCTTCGGCCCAAAAGGTACACGCGATAAAGAACACGCAGGGAGGAAGAAACAGGAAGAGTTTCGACAGGCGGGGAATGGCGCGGCTGCGAAACGCCAGGTACGCGCCGCCCAGCGCCAGGGCGATGGTTGCCAACGGCTCTTTCAGCAGCCAGGCCGCCGCGAAGTAGCTGACGAACCGGTTCTTGATCTGGCCGGCGAGATACGCTTCGAAATGAGGATTGTGGTCGGAATAGATCCGTCCCAATCCGTGCAGATACAACAGCGGACCGCGGAGCGAGAAATAGCAGATTTGCATCACTACCATCGCCGCCAGACATAGCGTAGCCACGTCGGACAAGGGGATCGTCGCCGGCAGCCTGCGCGCTCCTTCCGGGGATGGCAGCGGCCACAGCCAGCCCGCTATCGCCAGGACGGCGGCAATCGGCAAGAGTACGACGGCCGAAAACTTCGCGCACAGCGCCAGGCCGAGCGCTGCGCCCGCGCCGGCCAGAAGCACGATGCGGCGCCGGCGGAAATACTGGAACAGCGCGGTAAGGAACAGCAGCGAAAAAGTAGCGGCGCCGGCGTCCGTGGTCACCAGGTAGGAGTGCGCCGTCATGGTGGGATCGGCGGCAAAAAGGAAAAGGGCGCCCAGGCCGGCGGCTGTGCCCGCCAGTTCGCGGCCCCACCAATAGATCAGAAGCCCCAGCAGGGGGGAGAGCAAAAGCAGCGGCAGGCGTGCCAGAAACAGAGTCCGCACTGCCCCGGTATCGAGCAGAAATCGGTTGCCGGCGGACCATTCCCAACCGGCCGGCAGGCTCTCCAGCAGCACATGATTGGGATTTCGCCAGCGGACCCCGGCCAAAGCGAGCGATAGCCCCGCCAGTTCCTTCAGCAGCGGCGGATGCTGGGGGTTGGCAATGATGGTCCGGGTGGCGATGTAGGAAGCTCCCGCCATGATGTGCTGCGGTTCGTCGTTGGTGGGGCTCTTCCGGCGGCTGGCCAGCAGTCCCTGCAGAAAGGCCGCCAGACAGAGCGCGGCCACTGCCAACCAAGCCAGCCACTTACGCGCGAAAAGCATAGGCGCATGGTAGCATCGCACCCGCCAGGCGCGAGTCGCGGCGCGGGCTCGCAACCGCCGTTGTTACAATGAGCGCTTTGCCATGGGTGACTCCAGCGGGTCGATTGCGGGGAGCAAGGCCGGGCTCTGCCTGCTGCTGTTGACCGCGGTCCTGGCGGCGTACTCCAACCACTTCCATAACGACTTCCATTTCGACGATGGCGATGCCATCCAACGCAATCCGGCGATTCGCGATCCGGCCATGATCCCCCGGTTCTTTGCCGATCCCAAGCTCTTCAGTGTGCTGCCCGCGCAGCGCAGTTACCGGCCGGTCACCTCCGCCTCGCTGGCCATCGACTATTGGCTGGGGGGCGGTCTGGATCCCTTGTTCTTCCATCTCTCTACTTTCTTGTGGTACGAAGTTCAGCTCGTCCTGATGTTTCTGCTTTTCAGCCGCATCATGGATCTGGCCGATCCGCATCCCTCAAACATTTGGACTGCGTCGATCGCCGTGGCCGTCTTCGGCCTGCACCCCGCCAGTGCCGAAACGGTCAACTACATTATTCAGCGCGCCGATCTGTACAATGCCTTGGGATGCGTGGCCAGCCTGTGGCTCTTCGTGCGATACGCCCGGCAGCGCAGGTTCGGATGGTATCTGCTGCCGGCGGCGGCCGCCATATTTGCCAAGCCGCCGGCTCTGATTTTTCCGTTGCTCCTGCTGGTGTATGCGCTCCTGTTCGAGCAGCATGGTATGCGCCGCGCCAGGTGGGCGGGCGCCATCCGGTCCACCGTGCCAGCTCTGGCGGTCGCCGGCGCTGCCGGCTGGCTCCTCTGGCGCATGCGGGTGAGTACCTGGACCAGCGTGGCTCCTTCCGCGCTTCTCTATCGTGTCGAACAGCCCTGGGTGGCGCTGCATTATTTCAAGACTTTCTTCCTGCCGGACGGGTTGAATGTCGATCCGGGCTGGCATTACGTGGGCCCGTTCAGTCCGCAGGCGGTGGCCGGGTACATCTTCATCGTGGGACTGCTGGGCGCTGTCGCCGCAACCTCGCGTAGCCGCGCCGCCAAACCCGTGGCGTTTGGGATTCTCTGGTTTCTCATCGCCTTGCTGCCCACCTCCC